>CAIRBC010000323.1 GCA_903876685.1 uncultured Nitrosomonadales bacterium
TGGCCATCCTCAATTCCCTGTGGCAGACATCTGCCCGTTACATTCGCAAAAGCGATGCAATCCTTGGCAATTTCATTCAGGTCTGCCGTCTTGTCGGAAACTGCTTGCAAGGACTTCTGGTTGAGGAGTTGTCCTTCCAGGCTCACGCGATACTTTTCCAAAATTGCTTCATTAATTGGTACCCTCTAATAGTCAGCACTATTCTACCAGTTTAGCTCGTGTAGTATTAATCTCATCATGATCATATGCATTCGCAGTAGCTCAATGCACTTCATAGATGTCATCATTTTGTACCAAGTGCTTCTGCCTGCTCCCGATACCACCGCTGAAACTCCACCACCATCAGCGTCGTTTGTGCCGCATCCTCGGCTAGTTTTTCGCAGGCGGCACTGTTGGTTGGTTTGTCTGCAACAGGTATAGCGTCGGCGGTGGCTGCATCAACTCCGGCGGCAATGACGGGAACGTCGGACACGGCGTTGATACTATCTGCGATGTCGACGCGCACCCGCTCAGGAACACGGGCAAGCAAATGAGGGCGATCAGCAACAATTGCCGCCTTGGATTTCTGGAATTCATTCGATATCTCTTGGTTGATTGTGGATTGCTGGTAAGTGACGGCGGCTACGTGCTCTGCCTGTTTGGTAACGATTTGTGCCGTAGCTGTCTTTTCGGTGTCCCATTGGGTTGTGACGCGGTTCTCGCCGAACTGGCAGCCACCGACGAACAACACCGAGGCCAATGCACACGCTTCGATCGCCCGCCATGGCAAGTTGGTCAGGATGTTCATGAACGTAAACATCACGCACCTCCGTCCAGATATGCCAACCCGTACTGGTTGATGATGGAGATGAGCTTTGCGGCATAGTCAGGATCTGTCGCGTAACCGGCCTGAGCCACGGCAGTTGCAAATGCATCCCCATCAGTGCAATTGAAACACGCCGCATAGCGCCGGTTCTGATGCAGGAAAGCAGCATGGTCATCCATACACGACTGCCAATTCTCATATTTTCGCCAGCGTGCCGGAACCATCACCCAGGTGCCGTGCAAGAATTCACGTGTATTGAGCGTCAGCACATCGCCAGCCCACGATGGATCAGCTTTAACCCCGAATAGGTTTTTCCCCTGTTGTGCAAGCTGCGACGCTCCCCATCCCGATTCCAACGCAGCTTCCGCCACAGTAAAGCTGGCCGGCACACCAGTTACCTTGCTTGAGGCCTGTGCTGCCGGCCCGATCAAATCAACAAAATCCTGAGCGTTCATCACAACACCTCCTTCACTTCTTTGGCCACGTCATCAATTGAAGCATCCCGGTTTTTCTCGATAAAGTTGAACACCCAGCGCACAATCGCCCAGCCCGGCAGGCCGCAGCCGAAAATTAACCCGCCGAGCGCCATCAGTCCTGTGACCGACTGCACCCAATCGTGCAGCCCAAAATACTGAACCGTGATCGCTCCACCGCCGATCCCGGTCACTACGGTGCTGATCAGCCCGACAGCCCATTCGCGCTTCGAACGCGGCGGCGTCATCAGCATCACTACAATACTTGCGAGCGCAGCACCTCCAGCTGCTGCGCCGCCGATCGCCTTGTAAGCGACGGCTCCTGCTACTCCACTACTGGTTGGTTCAGGCATTTTTCTATCCTCCAAATTAAAACAGCCGACGGAAAGAACCGATGGCTGCATTGTTGATATTCATCCCCGGCAAGGTTGCCGTTGGATAAAGCTATTTCTGTTCGAGCATTTGTACAGCTTCGTCCTGTGTGATCTTGAGCCCATAGCGAGTCACCAGAAATCCTGCAAACAGCACGCTGCGATCATCCGGATAGCAGGCCATCTGCGCGCGATACGCTTCAACTTCAAACCGGAGTCGCCAGGTTTTGCTCAACTGATACAGCAACAGCGACAACCCGAGTGAACGCCAGAACTGTTTTACGTGTGTCAATTCATGCACAAGTAAACCAGCATCGTCCCGATAGAACGGTCGAATCAGCACCAGTGCCCCAATCGTAAAACCAGCAAAGCGCGCCGGTATCATCCGCTCTGTGTAAAGTACCAGCGCTGGTGGCTTAATGTTGAGCATTTGTTTCCCCGCTTTGCTGTGCAGCCGATGCAGCCATCGAGGCCTGCTGCTGAAGCTTCATAAACAATCGAGCCACTTCGCGGAACGGCCTTTTAGCCAACGTGTTCAGCACATAATTGAATTCTTCCTGCGTAAAATTGATGTTCATCTGCTTTCCCTTTAACGTGAAACTTGCGCAGCGACGTACTCTCCCTCGCCCGCTTCGGGAGAGACCCCTGTCGCAAATTCCCCGACCGAATTGTGCCCTATGAACCTTGCCGTAGGGTGCGCTTGCGCACCATTTTGGAGTAAGCGCACCAAGCCAAACCGCTCCCTCCCCCGAAGGGGGAGGGCTGGGGAGAGGGAAACGGGCATGGCCGGTTTCATTATCAGGTGTGGCATATTTGCCATGCCCGTTAGTGCAAGTTTTTCGTATAAACATTAACCCAGTTTTACTATGAAGGCAATATACTTTTCGGTTTATAGTGAAATTTTATGGCACAACGGAACCACTTTCAAAATTTGTAAAAAATATAATTGATCATATTCGTATAGTTGATAATTTAATGCGGTTGAATGTAATTCCAAACAAGCAGTATTGCTGTTTATGGTGTTAAAGTCCGGTTAACCGAATATTCAATTATTTTTGCTCACGAATGGCTGGTTCAAGAGCACAATCTGTATATCCATGACATTGGTGCCCGTCGGTCCAATCTTGAAATGGCTGCCTCTGCCTGACAATGCATCGAACTGCTGAAAGAAGCCATAAGAATCATTATTATCCAGATAGATGAGTGGCTCCAGACCCAGGTCACGGGCTTCGGTTGCCGTTGTTCCATCAACCATTGCACCGGCTGCATCGGTCGGACCATCACCCCCATCAGTGCCTGCGGATAGCATTGACACACCTTCCATGCCTTCGACTTCCAGCGCAAAGGCCAAGGCTAGCTCCTGATTTCTACCGCCTTTTCCACTTCCTCGCACCGTGACCGTGGTCTCACCGCCAAACAGCAGGCAACATCGTTCGCCGGATTTCATCGACAACTGTACGCTCTGTGCTTGCTGTGCCATAAATTTTGCCGTATGACGCGCCTCCCCTTCCAGCGAACTTGAAATTATTTTCGTCTTATAACCTGATTGCGAAGATTTTTCGGCTGCTGCAACCAGCGCTTCAGATAGACTGGCAACGATCAGGTTGTTACAATTTTGCAGGCACACATCAGCTTCCTTGATGGTTTCAGGTACCAGTCCCGCTATGCCGCTTTGCAGATATTCCCTGACGCGCTGCGGTAGCTTTTGTTGCAAGCCATATTTTGTAATCACCGACCAAGCATCGTTATAAGTGGAATTATCCGGCGCCGTCGGTCCTGAGGCGATGACAGCCAGTGGATTGTTAATCACATCAGAAAGTATCAGCGTCACTAGTTGCGCCGGATAGGCTGCCTGCGCCAACCTGCCGCCTTTTATCCGCGAAAGATGTTTGCGCACGGCATTCAACTCAGTGATGGAAGCCCCTGCATTCAGCAGCAGTCCGGTGGTGAGTTGCTTGTCTTGCAATTCCAGACCCGCTACAGGAGCCACCAGCAGTGCTGAGGCACCTCCGGAAATGAGACAGATGACCAGGGATTTTTCATCGGCCGCAGCGATCATTTGCAACATACGCAGAGTGCCAGTTATTCCGGCCAGATTGGGGATCGGGTGTGACGCTTCCACTTGTTCGATGATAGCCAAGTCTGCCTGGTGACCATCCTTGACCAGGATTAGTCCCGTAGCTATTGTTCCGCCGAGCAAGCTTTCGATAGCCACTGCCATCCGGGCGGTGGCCTTGCCCGCGCCGACTACCATGATCCGTTCAAAAGCGGCTAGCGGATATTTTGCATTGGTCAGCTTTAACTGTCCCTCCTCGACCTTTACCGCCTTTAGCACCGCATAATAGGGGTCAACCGCCTGCAATGCGGCGTTAAAAATATCCAGCATGTGTTGCCGAATGACGCTCGCTTCATTCATGGTAAATCCTCATACTGAAATCCAGCACGATGCCGACAAAAACCACCGCACCCAGCCAATTGTTGTGCATAAACGCCTTGAAACACTGGTCGCGCGCCCGCCCTCGGATAAGAGTGTAGTGATAGAGCGCAATGCTGGCGGCAAGCAGCAACCCTGCAATATAAATCCAGCCCAGACCAACCATTTGTCCGACCCAGGCCAGCAACAACAACGTCAACCCATAACAAACCATCACCGCTGCAATATCATATTTGCCGAACAACAACGCAGAGGAGTGTATGCCCAGATGGATATCATCATCCCGATCTACCATCGCATATTCGGTATCATAGGCAATCGCCCAAAATATATTGGCTAACAACAACAGCCACGCCACCGGTGGCACCGAGCCCTGAACAGCGGCAAACGCCATCGGGATGCCGAAGCCAAAAGCGATGCCAAGATAAGCCTGCGGAATGACCAGAAAACGCTTGGTATACGGATAACTGACGGCCAGAAACACCGCCGGAAATGACAGCAGCAAGCACAAGGGATCAAGCGGCAGAATCAGTACAAACGCCATAATTGCAAGTCCGGCAGCCACCCAAAGTGATTCACGCTCACTCAGTTTGCCACTGGTGAGCGGGCGATCCCGGGTGCGCTTGACATGCTTGTCGATATGGCGATCTGCATAATCGTTGATGGCACAACCGGCCGAACGCATCAGCACCGTACCCAGCACAAAAACAATCACCACAGTGACACCCGGCTTTCCCGCACCCGCAATCCACAAACCCCACAAGGTCGGCCACAGCAACAGCAGAATACCGATCGGGCGATGTAAACGGGTTAGCTGGATATAAAGCAAAAGTCGTTCGGTTAGCATCATGATTTTAAACGCACAGCGTGATTAAACTGAATTGGTTAAACCTGCATATTCATGATGTCGTTATAAGCCTGCACCACCTTGTTGCGCACCTGAACCGTGGCCTGTAAATTGATGCTGGCTTTCTGCATGGAAATCATCGTATCACTCAAACTGACACTACTATCACCCGACACAAAGGCTTTTTGCATGGCCTCTGAATTTGCCTGTACCTTGGCTACCGAGTCCAGTGAAGATTTCAACACATCCGCAAAATTCACACTGGGTGTTGCGGAATCAGCAGGTGCCGGTTCGCGCAATCCTGCGGCTGCGGCTGCGGCTGCGATGCGCATTTGTGCCAACAAATTATCGACTGCCGGGGTATTCATACTGCACCTCCTTAATTACACTAAATGACACAATACCTTACAAGGCCCCCGCTTTATAATGTGAACAGGCATGGGTTTTTCCCTGTATTCAATAACTCAACACCCCCAGTGCCACTGGTAATATGCAAAGTGTACAAGTAGCTTTAAGTTATGGTTCCAAATCATTATGGCAGAACAGGAAAATCCGACGAATCCGACCAATCCGGCAATCGCTTTGCTGGAAAAACTCACCACCCGTCAAAAACTGGGAGTGGGCTTGGGTGTAGTCGCGCTCTTTGCGCTGATCGCCGTATCCTGGATCTGGGGTCAATCACCTGAATATCGCGTGCTATACAGCAATCTGTCCGACCGGGATGGTGGCGCCATCATCGCCTCCTTGCAGCAAATGAATATCCCTTACAAATTTGCAGAGGGCGGTGGCGCACTGCTGGTGGCCGCCAATCAGGTGCATGAAGCCCGCCTCAAACTGGCCTCACAAGGACTCCCCAAAGGGGGAAATGTCGGTTTTGAATTGATGGAAAACCAGAAATTCGGCATCACCCAATTCGCTGAACAGATCAATTACCAGCGCGCGCTGGAAGGGGAACTGGCTCGCTCGGTAGAAAGTATCGGTTCGGTCGCCACGGCGCGGGTACACCTGGCGATCCCCAAACCCAGCGTGTTCATCAAGGAACAACAAAAACCCAGCGCCTCAGTGGTGCTTACCTTGCAGAACGGACGCTTCCTCGATCCCGCACAGGTCAGCGCAATTGTCCACCTGATTTCCAGTAGCGTTCCAGAAATGCCCGCCAAGAGCGTCACGGTGGTAGACCAGAGCGGTACCTTGTTAAGCGCCATTCATGATGGCAACGAAGGACTGGATGCCAAGCAACTGAAATATGTTCAACAAATCGAGCAAAGTTATAACCAGCGCATCGAAACCTTGCTGACACCCATGCTGGGCGCGACCAATATGCGCGCACAAGTTTCTGTGGATATTGATTTTTCACGCTCCGAGCAAACCTCGGAAAGTTTCAAACCCAACCAGAACCCGAACGATGGCTCGGTGCGCAGTAAACAAAGCTCGGAATCGATGAATGGCAGCGGTCTTAATGCCAGCGGTGTCCCGGGCGCACTGAGCAATCAACCGCCAGCACCTGCTACTGCGCCTATCGTCGCTCAGGGCGCGAGTGCTGCTGCCGGCACTGGCACTATCTCCAATATGCAAAAGGAATCCACGATCAACTATGAAGTGGATCGCACCATACGTCACACCGTGTTGCCGGTGGGTTCAATCAAACGACTGACCATTGCGGTGGTGGTGAATGGCAATCGCAAAGGGGTTGATGCCAAAGGAAAACCGATCAACAAACCTTTGACCGATGCCGAAAAGGATCAGATCAACAACCTGATCAAGGATGCGGTGGGCTTTGACCAGGCGCGTGGCGACAGCCTGAATGTGCAAATAGCCCCCTTTACCGATGTCAAGGATGCCTCGGATGAAATCCCTTTCTGGAAGCAGCGTGATGTCATCGAACTGGCAAAGGAACTGGCTAAATACGGACTAATCGCCGGGGTTATGCTCTATGTGGTCTTTCGCGTGATCAAGCCTGCGGTCGACACGCTGGTCGCCGCACAAAACCAGACCGGCGGCTTTACTGCCGAAGAGGAAGAGGCAGCCGCAAAACTGGCGGCTGAGGCAAACTACACACCAGTAGTGCCGTCTTACGAACAAAGCTTGCAGACAGCAAGGCAGATAGCCATGCAGGAACCTAAAATTGTCGCCAGCGTCATCAAGGAGTGGGTGAACGGAAATGGTTAGCGGTATTGAAAAAAGTGCGATATTTCTGATGACGCTGGGCGAAAATGAAGCCGCAGAAGTCCTGAAATATCTGGAACCCAAAGAAGTGCAAAAAATCAGCGCAGCCATGGTGCTGTTAAAGAATCTGAAGCGCGAAGAAATCGGCGAGGTATTTACCGAATTTCTGGCTTTGGCCTCAACCAAGACCACCATCGGCATGGATTCCAACGAATATATACGGAATATGCTGATCAAGGCGCTCGGTGATGACAAGGCCAAAGGCTTGATCGACCGCATCATGCATAACAGCGATACTAGCGGTATTGAGAGCCTGAAATGGATGGATCCGGGCGCCGTTGCGGAAATGATCGGCAACGAGCATCCGCAGATCATCGCAACCATTCTGGTTCACCTGGAACCGGATCAGTCTGCCGACATTCTGAAAATGTTTACCGAACGTACCCGCAATGATGTACTTTTACGCATTTCCACACTGGACGGCGTGCAACCGGTGGCGCTACGCGAACTCAATGATGTATTGGGCAAACTGATGGCCGGCGGCGGAACCGGTAAAAAGACCTTGCAGGGCGGTGTGGCAACTGCCGCAGAAATTCTTAACTTCATGGGCGGCACGCTGGAAGCGGAAATGATGGAAAATGTGCGCAGCTACGATCCGGAACTGGCGCAAAAAATCGAAGACAAGATGTTCGTCTTCGAAAATGTGCTGGATATCGATGACCGTGGCATCCAGCTATTCCTGCGCGAAGTTCAGTCCGAATCGCTGATCATCGCGCTCAAGGGGGCGAGTGAGGAATTACGCGAAAAGATTTTCAGGAATATGTCCAAACGCGCCTCTGAAATGATGCGCGAAGATCTGGAAGCCAAAGGACCGGTCAAACTCAGCGAGGTCGAGTCCAATCAGAAGGAAATCCTCAAGATCGTGCGACGCCTGGCCGATGAAGGCCAGATTTCCCTAGGCAGCAAGGGAGAGGAAGACGCTTATGTCTAACATTCTAATTCCGAAAGAAAAACTAACCGCCTATGAACGCTGGGAACTGGCCTCTTTCGACCCGCTTCCGGCCGATCATCAAGATGCGATTGCAGCCCTCGCGGCGCTGGAGGAAATCCGTCAGAAGGCGCGCGACGAGGGTTACGCTCAAGGTCACGAAACCGGGCATGAGGAAGGTCATGAGGCGGGTCATACGGAAGGCTATAACGAAGGCTATGAGGCAGGCATAAAGCAGGCACGCCTTGATGCGCTGCAAATGCACACGCTACTGCAAAACATTGAAGAAGCACTCAATCAGATCGACGAACAACTGGCGCAATCCTTGCTCGATCTGGCGCTACAAATTGCCCGTAAAATGACCGGGGCAGCCTTCCAGGTAAATCCGGATATCATCCTGAAAATTGTTAACGACGCCATTAACAGTTTGCCGCATTTCAATCAGAATGCCCATTTACTGCTACATCCAGACGATGCGGAACTGGTCAAAAAGCAAATGGGCGAACATTTGTCGCACGCTGGCTGGAAGATATTCCCCGATACTCGAATCACTCGGGGCGGTTGCAAAGTGGAAACTGCGCACAGCCATATCGATGCGACCACTGAAATGCGCTGGCAACGTATCGTGGAAGCGATAGGACAGGACAAATCATGGATGAAATGATCATCGATGAAATGCTCGAAGAAGCGGATGCCCCGAGCGGAGCCATGAGTAATGACACGGCCGATACCCTGAGCGATATCCACAACGATGCACAGGCCGATACCACAACCGATACTACAACCGATACTACAACCGATACCAAAACCGATACTACAACCGATACTACAACTGATACTACAACCGATACCACGGCCTGGGCTCCCTCAGCACACTCCATCCGCTGGCAGAAATTTCTCGATGAGGCCAATGGCTATGTGCTTTCCGCAGAGCCTACGCCGATAGGCGGTCACCTGACCAAAGTAACCGGACTAGTGATGGAAGCAGTCGGCTTGAAATTGCCCGTAGGCAGCACTTGCGCCATCCATCTGCAGGATCATGTGGTCGAGGCTGAAGTGGTCGGCTTCGCCGGAGAGCGATTATTCCTGATGCCGGAAAATGATGTGCACGGCCTGGTGCCCGGTGCACGCGTAATGCCAATCACCCCGGCACACATACTCACGCTGAATAGCCGACGCAAGCCCGTGCCACGCACCAATGACCTCACCAAACATCTGCCAGTGGGCAATATGCTGCTGGGTCGGGTGCTGGATGGAGGGGGTAAACCTCTAGACCAGCTCGGGCCGCTGCTGGATACGGAATTTGCCTCATTGCAAAACCATCCGTTCAATCCGCTGGAACGTGCGTCTATCGATACCGTACTGGATGTCGGTGTGCGTGCCATCAACAGTATGTTGACGGTGGGGCGCGGTCAGCGGATGGGGCTGTTTGCCGGCAGCGGTGTAGGCAAGAGCGTGCTGCTGGGCATGATGGCGCGCTATACCAGCGCGGATATCACTGTGGTCGGCCTGATCGGCGAACGTGGCCGCGAAGTCAAGGAGTTTATTAACGACATACTCGGCAAGGAAGGCATGGCACGCTCGGTAGTGGTCGCGACCCCAGCGGATACGTCGCCTTTGATGCGCCTGCAAGGGGCTGCCTATGCAACCAGTATCGCCGAATATTTTCGCGATCAAGGAAAAAATGTTTTGCTGATCATGGATTCACTAACCCGTTACGCGATGGCGCAACGTGAAATCGCGCTGGCAGTCGGTGAACCCCCCGCCACCAAAGGTTATCCCCCTTCAGTTTTTGCTAAATTGCCGCAACTGGTCGAACGCGCCGGCAACGGATTGGAAGGTAGCGGTTCGATCACCGCTTTTTATACCGTGCTGACCGAAGGTGATGACCAGCAAGACCCGATTGCCGACAGCGCACGCGCGATTCTCGACGGACATATAGTGCTATCACGGCGACTAGTGGAACAGGGTCATTATCCGGCCATCGATATCGAAGCTTCGATCAGCCGTGTGATGACGCGCCTTGCCTCCCGTGAGCATTTATACAACGTGCAGCGTTTCAAGCAACTGTATGCCCATATCCAGCGTAACCGCGATTTGATCAGCGTCGGTGCTTATGTCAGGGGCAGTGACCCGCTGCTGGATGAGGCTATTACACTCTATCCTAGAATGGAAGATTTCCTGAAGCAGAGTATGTTTCAACGCGAACCGCTTATGTCAAGCCTGGCGCAATTAAACGCGTTATTTGCGCAAAACTAACCCGCCATGGCTAAACCATTCTCCTTGCAGCTATTAATGAATCTGGCAGAGCATCAGAATGATGCGGCTGCAAAGAGACTCGGCCTGCTAAATCAAAAAAAACAGGGAGTGCAGCAAAATCTCGACATCTTGCAGGAATATCGCAAAGACTATCAGAACCGTTTGCAAGAATCTTCGCAAATAGGCATCAGTCCGCTCGACTTGCACAATTTTCAGCAATTCATCAACAAACTGGACGAGGCCATCAGCCAGCAGCAGAAAATGGTCGTGCAAAGCGAAGCTTCTATCCAGGCAGGACGAAACGAATATGATATGACACGGCGCAAACTGAAGTCCTTTGACATGCTCCAGCAACGCCATATTGAAGCGCAAAAAAAACTTGAGGAAAAAATCGAACAGAAAATGTTGGATGAACATAGCAGCAGGGTCGCTGCTTTCAAGATGAATAATAACCAATAGCCAAAATGGGTTAAGGATAAAGGTCATGAACCATCTGAATATCTCCAGCAAACTGCTCGGTATCACCAGCGGACTACTATCCAAAGTCGCTACTCTGGCGATGGATCATCAACCTGTTGAGCCTTTTGCCTTTCTGCTGGCAAGGCAAATAAGTGAAGCAAACTCTGTTCCGACTAGTATTGGAACTGCTACTGGTTCTGCTACTGGTTCTGCAATTGGCAACGACACGACACTGGTCGAGCCCAAGACCGCCTTGTCCACCGACCCGGCCAGCACTCTGGCTGCGATAATGCGACAACTCCCGGCGACGGCAAAACTGAGTATAGCGCCCGCGCCCGCCATGAATAGCAGATCCCTGGCGGATGGCGTACTGACTACCAGTGATGCCACACCAGCTTCAGATCCCTTGCAAATTGCCTACACTACTACGCAGACGGCCGATGATTTAATTACCCCCTTACCGACCGTACACAGACCTTCCCTTGTCACCCCGGCTAAAATCCTTGTGACCGAGAAGTTGGCTCAAGCCATCGCCGTTGATCCCGCCAAAAATATCGGGCAGGCACCACCACTTGTAGCTATTGAACCTTTGCCAGTAGCAACAGCGCTGTCTATTACGCCGTCAGCTGAAAACCCACCCGGTTCACTTTCCAATGCTACAGATCATTCAGCAGCCAGCAACCCTGGCCAAAGCAAAGACGACCCGCAACTTACCCAGCCACTCCCCGTTGATCCAGCACAAAACATGGTATTGTTGCAATCGCTGCCAAACACCTTCAGCACGACAGAATACCAACAAAAAGTTCAACCTGTCGCCACTGCCCCTGAAGCAAACCCTTTGGCCATTACACCCGTAGCAGTATCCCAAACATTTGCTCCGAAGAGCCGTCCATTCCAGACCATCACCCGCTTACAGAATGCGGACAACTCTCATAATTTACAAACAGTGGGTGTCAACCGGATACAGACCCCTTCAGAATCTTTGCCAGGCAAGCATATCACAGCACAGAATATCAAACACCCTCAACAGCGCCAAACTATTTCACTGAAAAGCAACCAAACGCCCGCATTTGAACCGACTCATGCTGTTCCGGTTGAGGCTATAAATTTGCAAAAGTCCAGCGTACCCTTGCCAATCCAGAGTGCTGCAATTCCGGAAGCTACACCGCAAATAACTATCGTGGCTGACAAGCCGGGACCTGTGCAAAATCCTGCTCAGATGCAGGCAGTTGAAGCCAACCAGACTAAACCCTCGACGCAACCATTGCCAATTCAGGATGCTATTGTTCCGGAGGCCACAACCAGAACTATCCAGTCTGACAAGCCTGCATCTGCGCAGAATCCTGCTCTGACAATTGCAGTTGAAATCAACCAGACTAATAAACCATGGACTCAACCTTTGCAAAGCCAGACTGTTTCAACTGCAGAGGTCATAACACCCATAACTATCCAGTCTGACGGTTCTGCACCTGCGCTGAATCTTACGCAGCCAATTGCACTTGAAGTCAATCAGGCGAAGCACTTGACTCAACCGTTACCAATTCAGACTAGCGTGACTCCGGATGCTACACCGCAAATTATTATCCAGGCTGACAGACCTGCACCTGCACTGAACCCTGTTCAACCGCTTGCAGTTGAAGTCAACCAGGAAAAAACCCGGCCTCAAGCCTTGCCAATCCAGACTGCTGCGACTCCGGATGCCACACCACAAATAACTATTCAGGCTGACAGACCTGCGCCTGTGTTAAATCCTGCTCAGTCGCTTGCAGTTGAAGTTAACCAGGCAAAACCCCGGCCTCAAGCCTTGCCAATTCAGACTGCTGCGACTCCGGATGCCACACCACAAATAGCTATTCAGTCTGACAGACCTGCGCCTGTGTTAAATCCTGCTCAGACGCTTGCAGTTGAGGTTAACCAGGCAAAACCCCTGCCTCAAGCCTTGCCAATTCAGACTGCTGCGACTCCGGATGCCACACCACAAATAGCTATTCAGGCTGAAAGACCTGCACCTGTGTTAAATCCTGCTCAGCCGAATACAATTGAAGTCAACCA
>CAIRBC010000324.1 GCA_903876685.1 uncultured Nitrosomonadales bacterium
CCTACGGCAAGGTTCATAGGGCACAATTCGGTCGGGGAATTTGCGACAGGGGTCTCTCCCGCAAGCGGGCGAGGGAGAAGACGATCACTGCGCGAGTTTCACGTTAAGCCATGCATCGGAAGCTGAACTTATGAATAACATACCCGGTAAATTATTCGCCTGCTGGTTGCTGGTCTGGTCATTTTCCGGATTTGCGGCTGGCTTTACCTTGCAGGATCTCCAGGGCAAAACACATCAACTGGCGGACTATCACGGCAAGTGGCTGCTGGTAAATTTCTGGGCAACCTGGTGTCCGCCCTGTCTGGACGAGATACCCGAGTTGAATAGTTTGCACACGGCTCACCAGGATCGCGACCTGCTGGTGATCGGCATCGCGATGGACTCAGGCTCCAAAAAAAATGTGGCCGATTTTGTCAGGACGCAAAAAATACTTTACCCTGTGGTATTCGGCAACCAGAAACTGGCTGCACAAATTGGTGAACTTGAGGCGTTGCCGACCAGTTATTTATATGCGCCAAACGGTGAGTTGGTTAGCTACCAGCCCGGCGCGGTGACGCGAGCGGGGGTCGAGGCTTATATCAAACAGAAAAAATACCACTAGCGAAAACCTACTCAAACACCAGTTCGCCAGCTTCCGAGAGCCTGAATACCCCGCCTTCCTGTACCCGTTTGGCGAGAAAAAATTTCTGACCAAGGCGAATTTCTACGGCAGGATATATCTTCTGCAAAGCAACCACCTGTGCCTTTTTGGCAAGCTCGATTTCTTTTTTGATTTGAAGGGACTCCGCTGTGAGTTCCGCGATTTCGTCGTACAGGGTGACTCTTTCAGTCTCTGCGATGGTCAAGGCTTCAGCACTATATTTTCCGGGAGATTTTTTCGCAGCGCCTAACCACAGCAGCACATCCGCAAATTTGCTGTGCGCGACTTCGTTTTTCTTGTTGCATTCACGGAGGTTCTCGTAGAGATCCTTGTCACTTCCTGCGATCACAACTGTCCTCGGGTGGTCGTCGGAGCCGAGGTTTTGCGCCTTCACCAGCATCGCTGCACGAGCCACTCCGCCGATGAGCTCTCCCATGCGATTGCTTTTGTCGCCCACGATAATCTGATGGGCAGCAATAAGCTCATTCTGGATTGAGGTTTCCAGGATAAAAATGCCATTCCCTGCAAAGATGTGCGTGTTTTGCGCAAACTTTACCGTGCACGACCCGCCACATTTGATGGTGGCGAGGATTTTTTTGCCAGGTGAATCATAATCATTATCGCTACCCAGAACGCCGCACTTGACGGTTACGTCCCCCCCTGCCTCTAATATTGCGTTCTCTACCGTGCCATCAACATGAATGTCGCCCGTGGCCTTAACCGTCATGCCTGATTGCACATCCCCCGTTACATGGACAGCACCGTCGTAGTTTATATTCCCGGTGTGTAGATCCACGTTTTCCACGCGATAGACAGCCTCCACCATTACCCCGTTTTTTACCACCACCGGGCAACCTGAAATGGCGGCTACCAGCAGATGCGGATCTGCAGGATCGAGTTTCACACCTAACAATCCTGGCGCAAAAGTAGCTTGTTTGACTGGTTTTACCGGGATACCCTTGCCAGTAACGGTTAATCCGGGCTTTCCCGGCTGTGCATCGACCAGGCGCATCAGCGCCTCACCGGCCTTGACTGTAAAAATCTCGCCCAGATCACGAAAATCTGTTAATCCATGCTCATCCAGACGCGGACTGCGTTTTTTCAGGTTGTCGAGCAGTAATTCGATGTATCCGTCAGTGCCTTGAACCGGAGGACGCCCGGAGCATACGCGTACATTGGTGCCGCCTTCCAATAACGTCTTGTTGATCGCCTCCAGATCAAGCTCTGCCACAACGCCATTGGCTTTGGCCGCAGCCACGACTCTTTCAGGCATGACTGCTGCACCGCCTCCGGTAGGCAAGGTGTAGCTCAGGTAGACAGCAGACAGATCGACAGTGGGACGGAGCGTGAACTTTCCGTCAGTACGGGTTGGATTAGTGTTGTTGTTCATTTAAATAATCTATCGTTAATGACACCGGTCAAAATATTCCTGAATTAGCGGAACACAATCGTCTTGTTGCCGCAAGCCAGCACGCGATCCTCTACATGGTAACGCAAGCCGCGCGCCAGGACGGTCTTTTCGATGTCGCGACCATAACGCACCATGTCCTCGGCGCTGTCGCCGTGATCGATGCGCATCGTGTCCTGCTCGATGATCGGCCCTGCATCCAGTTCGGCTGACGCATAATGGCAGGTCGCACCAATCAATTTCACCCCGCGCTGAAAAGCCTGATGATAAGGTTTTGCGCCGGCGAACGAGGGTAAAAAACTGTGATGGATATTGATGATACGTTCCGCATAGCGTTCACATAAATCAGGGGGTATGATTTGCATGAAGCGCGCCAGCACCATCACATCCCCTTGAACCGTTTCAAACAATCGCGCGATTTCAGCGAAGGCGACCGGTTTGTCCTGCATCGGCACATAGTGAAACGGGATGCCGTGCCATTCAACGAAGCTGCGTAAATCCTCATGATTGGATATGACGCAGGGTATGTCAACTTCCAGTTCTTTGCTGCGCCAGCGATGCAACAGATCATTGAGGCAATGATCCTGTTTGCTGACTAAAATCACCACCCGTTTTTTCACGGCTGAATCGCTGATTTGCCAGTTCATTTTGAAGGGCTCTGCCAGCAGCGCAAAACGTGCGCGTAACTCGGTCACGGAAAAAGGCAAAGAATCGGCACGAATTTCCTGACGTATGAAAAAACGCTGTGATTCCTGATCGGTGTGGTAGCTTGCTTCGACAATGAAGCCGCCATGCTGCGCGACAAAGCTGCTGACAGCGGCAACAATGCCAACCCGATCCGGACAAGAAATGGTGAGTGTATAACTGTGCATACGGTGGTTCCCAAAATAAGTTAGCGCGAATTTTAATCGAATAGAATCAGAATGGATATGCAATAAAGCGTATTCTCTGTATATTTGGTTGGTTATATCGCTGGTTAAAAAATTTGGAGTGCCAAAGTTTGATGACGCATTACACTCACTCACTGTGCTGGTTTCGCCGCGATTTGCGTCTGAACGATCATGCTGCGCTTTATCACGCACTCAAACTGAGCCGCGCCGTGCATTGCGTATTTGTGTTCGACACGGATATTCTTGATCAACTAGTCGACAAACAGGATCGGCGCGTTGAATTCATCTGGCATTGTGTTAAAGAATTGCAGTTACGCTTGCAAGAACTAGGCAGCACCCTGCATATATTGCATGGCCGTGCGCAGCAAGCCATACCGAAACTGGCACTGGAACTGGCTGCCCAGGCAGTTTTTTGTAATCACGATTATGAACCCGATGCCTTGCTGCGTGACCGGCAAGTAGAAAATGCGCTGTCTCCTAGCAATATCGCCTTCCATCACTATAAGGATCAGGTCATTTTTGAACAGTCCGAAATTCTGACGGGTGCAGGCAAACCCTACAGCATATACACCCCCTATAAAAATGCCTGGCTGAAAAAGCTCGATGATTTTTCACTGCGCGCTTATCCCACTGAAAAATATTTTGCCAGTCTAGCGAAATGCAATAAACAGTCGCTGCCCAGTCTGGCATCACTCGGATTTTTTGCCTGCGACCGACCGGTGTTGCCGGTCGCGGAAGCCGGTGCGGAAACGGTATTCAACACTTTTATAAAGCACCTCGACCAGTACCGGGAAAGGCGTGATTATCCCGCAGTTGAGGGTGGCTCAGGACTTTCGGTACACCTGCGTTTCGGTACTATTTCGATTCGGCGGATTGCTGGTTATGCTCATCATGCGGGCGGAACAGGTGCGCAAACCTGGTTGGCCGAATTGATCTGGAGGGATTTCTATCAAATGCTGCTGCACCATCACCCGCAGTTAGCGCATGGTCATAGCTTCAAAGCGCAATTTAACGGGATAGAATTTCCCAATGACCCAGAAAAATTTGCCGCCTGGTGTGAGTCTCGTACCGGTTACCCGCTGATTGATGCAGCGCTGCGTCAACTTAAACAGACCGGTTTTATGCACAATCGTTTGCGCATGGTGACGGCCAGTTTTCTGGTGAAAGACTTGCATATCGACTGGCGCTGGGGAGAGCGTTATTTTGCACGTCTGCTAGTGGATTTTGAGCTCGCCTCGAACAATGGGGGATGGCAATGGTCTGCTTCAACCGGTTCAGACGCACAACCCTGGTTCAGGATTTTTAATCCGATCACTCAATCCGAAAAATTTGACCCGCAAGGGACGTTTATCCGCCGTTATATCCCCGAGCTTGCTGCTTGCCCGGATAAATGGATACATACGCCCTGGCTCATGCCCAAACCAGAACAACAGCGATGCGGCGTGCTGATCGGAGAGCATTATCCTGCCCCGATTGTGGATCATGCACTAGCCAGATTAAAGACGCTGGCGTTATTCAAGGAAAAGGTTGATAGCCACTAACGGACATGGCAATGATGCCACCCCTTGTAATGAAACCGCCATGTCCGTTTCCCTCACCCTATCCCTCTCCCGCAAGCGGGCGAGGGGGAGTAAGTCGCTACGCGAGTTTCACGTTAATACCATGTCCGACTAAAAGCTTCGGACTGCCCACCCACGTAACATGAGCTAATAATCGCCGGACATTTATGCGCTCCGACAATATATTGTTGCATTTAATCTCCCAAGGGGGCAACAATGTCTGTCAGGTATTGTGTAACACGTTACTAACGGGCATGGCACGCTGCCGCCCCATAGGATGAAACCCGCCATGCCGTTCCCCTGATGAACCCTCTAGCCACTCCATTTTGTTGCCAAAAGACAGCAACCAAGTGGCTGGTTATCTCCCCATCCCTACCCATGAACCTCCATTTCGTAGGGTGCGCTTGCGCACCAATTTCATCGACCCTAGCCATTAACCTTCGCCCTCTCCCCAGCCATCCCCCTTCGGGGGAGGGAGCGGTTTGGCTTGGTGCGCTTACTCCAAAATGGTGCGCAAGCGCACCCTACGGCAAGGTTCATAGGGCACAATTCGGTCGGGGAATTTGCGACAGGGGTCTCTCCCGCAAGCGGGGAGCTCAGCAAGGGGGGCGTAGCCGAGAGTATGTCGCTGCGCTAGTTTAACGTTAATAATCAAATTGCTCAGGATGTTTTTTGCTCCGGCACGGGTCGGCGCCTTGCTTCAAGACGCTCAGGAGTGCTATGGGCATCACCTGCCGGGCCACTGGTTAATCCCGTCATTTGGGAAGCACGTATTTGCTCGATTTCAAGGGTATTGCGTGAATGGTGTTCCTCCAGCAAGCGTAGCCCGGCGCGGACGACTTCGCTTGCATTGTTGTAGCGACCAGAGTTCACCTGCTCGAGGATAAACGATTCAAAATGGCTGGTCAGGGAAAAACTGGTTGGCATCGCTGTATATCCTGATAGTTAACCGTTATAATTTAACAGTGGTAAGTTTAGCCTGTCAACAAGAGTAATTCAATAAATGATATTTCATTATTTTTTTCAAATACTTATTACGCTGTAATTGTTGGAGTAAATATATTTTTTTAATGAATAATTTTAAGTGCCTGTTTTTAGGAGTTCTGCTAGCAGTGTGTTTGGGCACGGCGCAGGCTGAAACCGAATATAACCCGGTTTATCGCGCACACAGCCTTGACTTTAACGATACGGCACGCGTTATCATCAGGTTCAAACAAGATTCCGCATTATTGCGTAAACATGCGTTATCCCACATGGCAAACGCTACCGAGACTCGGCTTGTTGGCAGGGCGCGCGCCGATTCATTGAGTATTCGGCTGGGTATGAGTCTGAGTTCAGGACGCATGCTCAATGCTCATACTCAGGTAGTTGGCGCTGCTGGCATCAATAGTAGAATGCTGGCGGAGCGACTGAATGCACAAGACGATGTCGAATATGCGGTTCCCGATCAGCGACGCACGCACTTTGCCATACCCAATGATCCCTTGTATGGCAGCGGGCCGCCGGTAGCTAACAGTAGTGGAGGGCCGGCCAGCGGGCAGTGGTATCTGCGTGCACCGACTGGCGAAATTCTCTCAAGCATCAATGCACCGGATGCCTGGGATTTTACTACCGGCAGTCCGAACATCGTGGTTGCCATGCTTGATTCCGGGGTGCGCCCCGAACATCCTGATCTGGCTAATCGATTGTTGCCCGGTTATGACATGATCGATGATATTTTGACTGCCAATGATGGCAATCGCCGAGATTCCGATGCCTCTGACCCGGGCGACTGGATTAGTTCCTCAGAGACTTACAACAGGTATAGCCAGTTTTACCAATGCGGTGCCTCAGACAGTTCGTGGCACGGCACCATGACCGCTAGTCTGGTCGGCGCTGTGGCGAATAATAGTGTAGGGATGGCCGGTGTGGCCTGGGGCGTAAAACTGTTGCCGGTGCGCGTGCTGGGCAAATGCGGCGGCTATGACTCTGACATTATCGCCGGGATGCTTTGGGCTGCAGGACTGCCGGTAGCCGGTGTGCCAGCTAATCCGAATCCGGCGCGAGTCATCAACCTTAGCCTCGGCAGCATCGGCGCATGCCCGCAAAGTTACATCGATGCACTTAACCTGATTCACGGGCAGCCAGATTCCATCGCGATCGTGGTGGCTGCGGGCAATGATGGTGGAGCGGTCAGTGTACCGGGCAACTGCCCGGGTGTGATCAGTGTGACCGGTTTGCGTCATGCGGGCACCAAGGTCGGTTTTTCCAATATGGGACCGGAGATCAGCATCAGCGCACCGGGAGGCAATTGTGTCAACACTGGCCACAGCCTGCCTTGCCTTTATCCGATACTTGCTGCAACCAATACCGGTTTGACTACGCCGGTGGCCTCAACTTATACAGATAGTTACAATACCAGCCTTGGCACCAGTTTTTCGACACCGCTGGTGGCCGGAACGGTGGCATTGATGCTTTCGGTTCAGCCCAGCTTGACCCTGGCTGAAATTAACTCGGTACTGCAAAGCACAGCAAGGCCTTTTCCTGTTCAAGGGGGAGCCAACAATACCCAAGTAATTCCTGAATGCAGTGCGCTAATTAAAGATTTGGAATGCTATTGCACCACTTCGACCTGTGGCGCAGGCATGCTGGACAGCGCTGCTGCAGTGACGGCCGCCATCAAACTAAGGCCTTTCAGCTTGCTGCTTCAGGGGTGGAATCTGCTCGGTAACAGTGTACAGACCTCAGTACCGATAGCGAGTATAGGGAGTGTCGCTCATGTCACCTCAGTCTGGAAATGGCGTTCCACGGCGAGCAGATGGGCATTTTATACGCCCGGGATGACCGCCAGTGAACTTGCCGCCTATGTGCAGGCAAAAGGCTATGAGCCGCTGATGTCGATTGAGCCTGGTGAGGGATTTTGGGTGAATGCCAAAATAGATTTCCCGGCACAGTTAGCTGCGGGTGTTGCAATCAGCTCCGCTGCTTTTGCCAATTCGTTGCCAGCAGGTTGGAGTCTATTGGCTGTCGGCGATAATCCTGCCGTAAGGGATTTTGTCAGCACGCTTTTCCCTCCCTTGTCAGCGTCCAGTCTGAAAAGTTTGTGGGCCTGGGACAGTGCGTCAGCAAAATGGTATTTTTATGCACCCAGTCTGGACTATAACGGCACACTGGCCAACTATATCGTTTCGAAGGGTTATCTGGATTTTGCGAAGCAAGGTCGGACGCTAAGCCCTGCGTCAGGCTTTTGGGTCAATCATCCTTGAGGTTGAATTAAACATGAGTAGCTAGCGGGTTGATTCAGGCTAACGGACATGGCAATGATGCCACCCCTTGTAATGAAACCGCCATGTCCGTTTCCCTGATAGACCCACTAGCCACTCCACTAGCTTGCCAAAAGACAGCAACCAAGTGGCTGGTTATCACCCCATCCCTACCCATGAACCTCCATTTCGTAGGGTGCGCTTGCGC
>CAIRBC010000325.1 GCA_903876685.1 uncultured Nitrosomonadales bacterium
GGCTTCGCGATATTCCTCGCCTGATTCTGGAAAAGAACCTTTACGGCCTGGACATCGACGACCGTGCCGCGCAACTGGCTGGCTTTGCCCTGCTGATGAAGGCACGCGCAGACGACAGAAGGCTGTTTGAAAATCCGCCCAGACTCAATGTGCTGGCGTTGCAGGAGAGCAAGAATAGTGTTCAGTGGTCGGTGATTAACGTGAAACTCGCGCAGCGATTCGTACTCTCCCTCCCCCGCTCGCGGGGGAGGGTTGGAGAGATAACCAGCCACTTGGTTGCTGTCTTTTGGCAACCTAGTGGAGTGGCTAGTGGGTTCATCAGGGAAACGGGCATGGCGGGTTTCATTATCAGGGGTAGCATAATTGCCATGGCCGTTAGTAACGACAATTCACTGATTGCAAGTTATTCATCGCTGATCGCTGTCTTTGAAAATGCCAAGACCTTTGGCTCGCTGATCCAGATTCCGCAGGGATTGAATGAGAACCTTGATGCTCTAGCTGGTGGCTTGCAGCAAGCTATCAGGAGTGGCGATATCTTTGCAACGGCTGCAGCGCAGGATTTATTGCCACTGGTTGAGCAGGCTAAGGTGCTGGGGATGAAGTTTGACGCTGTTGTGGCGAATCCTCCATATATGGGTGGAAAGGGGATGAATGACAAGGTGAAAGATTTCGCCAAAAAATATTTCCCAGATAGCAAGTCTGACTTGTTCGCCATGTTTATAGAGCGTGGGTTTGGCTGGTGTAAGCTGAACGGTTTTAACAGTATGGTGACGATGCAGAGCTGGATGTTCCTGTCGTCATATGAGGCGATGCGGGAAAATCTACTTCAAAAAAGAACACTGTCTTGCATGGTTCATATGGGAAATGGCGTGATGGGGATTGCTTTTGGGACCTGCGCAACCACTTTTTGGAATAAGCACGTTGTAGAATATGAGGGAAGATTTTCTTACTGTGAGAATGAAAATATCAATGACATTGGTATCCCCATGCAATTTCCAGTGAAAAACGAACGCCTCAAGTCAGCAAAGCCGGATGATTTCAAGAAAATTCCAGGTAGCCCAATTGCCTATTGGGCATCAAGCGCAGTAATCAATTCATTTGAGACAAGCGTCTTCTTGAATAGTGTTGTGGATGCCAGAATTGCATTGGCATCAGGGGATAACGCTCGATTCATTCGTTATTGGCATGAAGTTGATTTAAATAAAGCTGGCTTTGGAATGCGATGCAATTTGGATGCTAAGGCTTCGGGAAAAAAATGGTTTCCATGCAATAAGGGTGGTGATTTCCGAAAATGGTATGGAAATAACGATACCCTTTTAAATTGGGAAAACGATGGCTTTGAGGTTAAGTCATTAACTGATCCAGCAACGGGACGGATTCGCTCGCACAATTACAACGGCGATTTTGGATTCCAAGAATCTATAACTTGGAGTGCACTGAGTTCTAGCAAGCTTGGAGTTCGTTACAGTCCCGTTGGCTTTATGTTTGTTACCCCTGGTTCAAGTGCATTCGTAAAGTCTAAGAGTAACGACGCTGTAGTGGTGCAGGCGCTTTTGTGCTCAAACGCTGCTGAGTATTTTCTGCGTATCGTCAGTGCGACCATGAATATTGAAGTCGGAAATGTTTTGAAAATTCCGTTTGTCAATGTTGGACCTGAAGTAAAAACACTGGCAAATGCAGCGATTGAAATTGCAAAGCTTGATTGGGATTCTTTTGAAACGTCCTGGGACTTCAAAGCTATGCCAATAGCAAATCAGGATATTTCAAAGCCTAGTCTCGCCGAGTCGTGGAGCGTCTGGTCAAAAATTTGTTCGTCTCGCATAGAGTT
This sequence comes from uncultured Nitrosomonadales bacterium, assembly GCA_903876685.1. Taxonomy (GTDB): domain Bacteria; phylum Pseudomonadota; class Gammaproteobacteria; order Burkholderiales; family Gallionellaceae; genus Gallionella. Next base: position 1,829 of record CAIRBC010000325.1, read on the forward strand.
GTTGAAGGGTCTTGAGGAAGATAACAATCGAATTTTCAACATCGCATACGGTCTCCAAGACGAACTCTCCCCTGAAGTTCCCGAAGACCAGATCACCCTCGCTCGTGCTGATCGCGAAAAAGACTGCCAGCGCCAAATTTTCGATATTGAACTGCGAAATTATTGTAATCATGTGCATGGAAAATAATGAATTAGGGCATTAACCAGGATTCAGTAATAAAAAAAGACTTGACCGTGGTGAGTGGGTCATTAATCCTTTGGGTTGTGTGGTTAAATTTCCTAGCCTTCTTCGACGTCAATTTTTTTCTCTGCGTTGAATCTGGCGCGTATCCATGCCTGATCTTCTGAGGACCATGCAGCAAAGTCATTGGGACAGAGTATATAATTGTCACGACTATGTCGCGCTGCAAACATTTGCAAATCGGATTGCAATGACAACACAATGGCATCTGCATCCGTTTTGAAGAGCGCCTGACTGAACTGCATTGCGATCCTACGCGAGTCCAAATTACGCGCGAGCAGCTCTGCCGGAACCTGGCCCGTTGCATCAAGCAGCGCATCCGATCGGGTCGAGGTCTCGTGCCGGACATGCGCACTTATTCCAGGATGACTGACACGCAAGATTTCATTGATGCCATTCCATTGCAGCTCACCATTCCACCTGGTTATTCTGGCGAACGTGAACACTGATTCTGGGCGAACGTGAACACCGATTCTGA
>CAIRBC010000326.1 GCA_903876685.1 uncultured Nitrosomonadales bacterium
AATGGTGCGCAAGCGCACCCTACGGTATGGTTCATAGGGCACAATTCGGTCGAAAATTTCGACTGGGGTCTCTCCCGCAAGCGGGCGAGGGAGAAGACGATCGCTACGCGAGTTTCACGTTAACAATAAATTAGGCCATGCCCGTATTTCGATTCCAGACAACCATTCTACGCATTTTGACTTGTATCGGAGAGGACTTTGCCAGTCGTGTAGCGGCAAGCCAGCTCACCGTGATGGGTTTGCCAGAGCTGATCATAATGACGCAGAGCATGAGTCGTTGGCGATGAGTCCAGATCGTTTGAAACAACTTAGGCTGGGCTGCACAAAGTAGGGTTGCTATGCAATTGTTTAATAATAATATTTAAAAAGTTTGGAATATGCCTATACTTGGATGGATTAACGCTATTATGCGGCCTTGCCCACAGCACCTATTTATGTTGATCACTATATGGAAAAAAACAAAAATACAGCAGCGTTAGGAAATTTAGATAAAAGTCTCAAAGTTGCAGCGATTTTTCAGCAAGCCGTTGATTTACATCAGAAGGGGCAGATGGCTCAGGCCAAAGCACTATACCAGGAAGTTCTCGCAGGTCATCCAGGTCATTTCCATGCTTTGCATCTGCTGGGTGTCATGGCATTGCAAACCAGTGATACCGTGCGCGGTGTTGAGTTGATTGGCAAGGCGCTTGAGATTAATCCGGAATTTGGCGTAGCATACCTTAATCGCGGGAATGGTTTTAAGGAACTAGAACAATATGAGGCTGCCTTGGGCTGTTACGATCAGGCAATTTTACGCAGGCCTGAATATGCACAGGCTCATTACCTTCGAGCTACCGTGTTGGAAACTTTGGGGCAGCCCATAGAGGCACTTAAAGCATACGATAATGCAATCTTGTTCAAGCCGGATTATGTGGATGCGTACAACAATCGTGGCAATTTGCTTAGAGAGTTAAAACGATACCCGTCAGCCATGGATAGCTATGACCAGGCAATTAAACTGAATCCGGATTTTAGTGAGGCTTACTATAATCGGGGTATTGTGTTACAGGAGACCTGCTGTTTTGCTGCCGCACTGCAAAGCTATGAAAAAGCGATCGAATTAAATTCCAGATGTTTTTCGGCTTACAATAATCGGGCACTAATTTTCAAGTATTTGGGGCAATATGAAGCTTCCTTGCAAAATTTCGCGAAGGCGATCGAATTAAGACCGGATTACATAGATGCTATTTACAACCGTGCCTTGCTGTTTATGGATTTGAATAAGCATCAGGCAGCCATTGATGGTTTTGAAAAAGTTTTGCAGCTCAAGCCGGATTATGAATTTTTGTACGGCAGGATATTGCATGCGAAAATGCTGATTTGTAACTGGAAAGATGCGGAGCAGGAATCTATTCGTCTGGTAAAAAAGATCAGATGCAATGAAAAGGTGACTTCGCCATTTCCGCTGCTGGCGATATCGGGTTTGCCGTCATTGCAGTTAGCAGTCGCTGAAATATGGGCTAAAGTTAAACGTCCTCAGTTGGCAGGGGCGGAGCTTATACAAAAATACGTTAGGCATCAGAAGGTTCGAATTGGCTATTATTCGGCAGATTTTCATAATCATGCAACCGCCTATCTGATGGCGGCGCTGTTTGAGGAACACGATAAAACCAGATTTGAGTTTTTTGCATTTTCATTTGGCCCGGATAGGGTTGATGAGATGCGTGCACGGATTGTCAAGGCGTTTGATCATTTTATAGATGTGCGGAATCAATCGGACGAGGAGGTGGCGCAACTTTCCAGAAAGCTTGAAATAGATATTGCGATTGATTTGAAAGGATATACAGGCAACTGTCGGACTGGCATCTTTGCGTCGAGAGCAGCGCCAGTACAAGTGAACTATCTGGGATATCCCGGTACGATGGGCGTTGCATACATGGATTATCTGATTGCGGATAACGTGCTGATTCCTGAATGTTTTCAAAAGTACTATACAGAAAGTATTGTCTATTTGCCAGACAGTTATCAGGTTAATGATTCCAGGCGCGTCATTGCGGAACAAGTTCCCTGCAGGGACTCATTGCAGTTGCCTGAAACGGGATTTGTATTCTGTTGTTTCAATTATAGCTATAAGATCACCCCCGATACCTTCTCTAGTTGGATGCGCATACTGTTGAGCGTGGAAGGCAGTGTTTTATGGTTATTGGAAGATAATTCTACCGCGACCATGAACCTGCGCCAGGAAGCTGAGAAGCGGGGAGTTAAAAGTCAACGATTGATTTTTGCACCGCGAATTCCTTTGGCAAATCATCTGGCAAGGCATCGCGCAGCCGATTTGTTTATTGACGCCTTACCCTATAACGCGCACACCACGGCGAGTGATGCGCTTTGGGTTGGTTTGCCGGTTTTGACCTGCATGGGTGAAGCATTTGCTGCCAGGGTGGCTGCGAGTCTGCTTAGCGCCATTGGCTTATCTGAACTGGTGACGACTACGCAACAGGAATATGAGTCTCTGGCGATTGAACTTGCGACTAATCCAGAGCGACTTAAACAAATTAAACAAAAACTGGAACAAAATAGATTAAATTCTCCCTTGTTCGATACCCCACGCTTTGCCAGAAATATCGAGGATGCTTATATGCAGATATATGAGCGTAATCAGGCAGACTTGCCTGCGAGCAATATTTTTCCAAATCCTCACTAGTTTAAAACCTCGGCCTTCAGAGCGGAATGCGCATCACCACGCCCTGAAGTTCCGTCCGAGATTAAGTACGGT
>CAIRBC010000327.1 GCA_903876685.1 uncultured Nitrosomonadales bacterium
CCAGTCCCATCCGGTGTTGCAGCGCTTCCTTGTTGGCAGCCTTGCAAGCCATGCTGGCACTGCTATATTTTCTGACCAGATAGGGATCTTTAGCCGGATTCCACTCCTCGGTATCGATACCATTCAGGATGCCGGAAAGCACGTTATTCCGCGTCGCCAGCAAACCCTGCAAGCCGAAGCCGAGCGCCTCCTGTTGAATTTCCTGCGCATAATTCGGGCTGACGGTAGTGATATGATCGGCATAAAACAAACCCGCCTTGAGAAACGACAAGTTGCCGTAATACTCCACGCCGTTGATGCCGAAACAGGAAGGCGGCAAGCCTAGTTCGCCGACGGTTATTGGTGGAAATATACCCTGAAACAGCAGGTTATGGATGGTGAATACACAAGGGACAGCATGCTGGGTATAGCGTAGATAGACAGGGGTGAGGCCGGTTTGCCAATCATTGGCATGCACCAGATCGGGATGCCAGGCAAGCGTCGAAGCGGGGCTGCCCAGCCAGGCGGCAACCCGCGACAGCAACCCGAAACGCAACGCATTGTCTGGCCAGTTATGGCCACTGGCATCCTGATAAGGGCCGCCCTCGCGCAGATACAAAACCGGGCAGTCGAGCACCCACAGCGGTACCCCATGCGCCATGCTTGCAGATAACAGGCGTGCCGGCGGAAAGCCCGGCCAGAGATCCAGTGTCGCCACTTCTTCAGGATGCGCGAGTTGCGTCAGCACCGGCTTGTATCCTGGCACCAGGATACGCACATCCACACCTATCGCCTGTAACGCGGCTGGCAACGCGCCACTGACATCGGCCAAGCCGCCGGTTTTGATTAACGGAGCGACTTCTGAAGTCGCAAACAATACTTTTAATTTATCCATTTTTATAACCAGCGCATCATGCCCAACTCAAAGGGATGAGTCAGCATTTCATGATAGGGAAAGACACGAATTCGATATTCCAGCATGCCGCATTGCTCGGGATGAACCTCAAGCGCAAAGATATTTTCACCTGCCTCAGTCATTGTACCAACAGATTCAAAGCGGTAACGATGAGAATGTTGTAATTTTTCGCGTTTGCTATATAGCCCCAGCAACATTTCCACCGCCACATCGCTATGTTGCAGACCACTGAGCCTGACCGCCACTTCAAAACGCAGGCTTTCACCATAATTGATTTCTGACTGCCCGCTATCCAGACGGCGCAATGCCACACCCGGCCAGGCGTGACGTACCCGCGCCTTCCAACCGGCGATGGCCTGCGCATTTTCATAGTGATCCTGCAGATACAAACGGTGCTGCTGACTAGCGGGTAAATAGCATTTCGCCAGATATTCCCCGACCATGCGTCTGGAATTAAAGCGCGGCATGATGGTGGCCATGGAGCGTTTGGACATTTTCAGCCATTCCGGAGACATACCCATTTTACTATGCTCGTAATACAGCGGCACAACCTGATCCTGCAACAATTCGTAGAGGGTGCGAGCCTCCTCGCGGGTGCGAATTTCTTCGGAAAGCGATTCTGACACCGGCTTGATCGCCCAGCCATTCTTGCCGTCATAGCTTTCGCCCCACCAGCCATCCAGTACCGAAAGATTAATCGCACCATTGATGCCGGCCTTCATGCCGGAGGTGCCGCTGGCTTCCAGCGGATAAAGCGGGTTATTCAGCCAGACATCCACACCGGAAACCAGTTTGCGAGCCAGCGCCAGATCATAGCCTTCCACCATCAGGATTTTACCGACAAATTCGCGCATCTTGGCTATCTGGGTGATGCGACGAATCAGATCCTGACCGGGTATATCGGCCGGATGCGCCTTGCCGGCAAAAATGAATACCACTGGTCGCTCCGGATCATTCAGGATTGCGCGCAGCCAGTCCAGGTCGCCAAACAGCATGGTGGCACGTTTGTAGGTAGCGAAGCGGCGCGCGAAACCGATGGTCAATATATTCGGGTTTTCCGGGTTGACATATTTGAGCAATCGATCCAGATGCGCCTCGGAACCGTGATTCCTGAAATGCTGCGCACTGATGCGTTCGCGCACAAAATTCAACATCTTCGCCTTCAATGACTGGCGCACACTCCAAAACAGGTGATCCGGGATACGTGAAACGCCTTCCCAGAATTCCACGTCATTCATGCGTGCGCTCCATTCCAGCCCCAACTGTCTTTCCAGCACCTCGATCCATTCGGTGGCAAGGAAAGTCGGCGCATGTACGCCGTTGGTGACATAAGTCATCGGGTTTTCCTTGTGCTCGATCTGCGGCCACATATCACCACAAATATCCGCCGACACGTCGCCATGGATACGCGAAACGCCGTTATTGAACCGTGTACAGCGGATCGCCAGCGCCGTCATGTTAAAGTCCGGACTGCCATTGCTGCGACCTAGCGCCATGAATTCTTCACGGGAAAGCTTGAACTCGGGATAATATTGTTCGAAATAGGCATGCATCATGCCCTCGCTGAAATGGTCATGTCCGGCGGGAACCGGGGTATGCGTGGTAAACACCGTGTTGACCGCGACATATTCCAGCGCAGACTGAAAATTCAGGCCTTCAACCACAATTTTTTGGCGTATTCGTTCCAGTACCAGGAAAGCCGCGTGACCTTCATTGATATGCCATACCGTAGGCCGAATGCCCAATTCCTGCAACGCCAGCACCCCGCCAATGCCCAGCACAATTTCCTGTTCGATACGCATCACCTTGTCGCCGCCATACAGGCGGTGTGTGATATCCCTGTCATGCGGATTATTGCTTTCCAGGTCGGTATCCAGCAGATATAACGTGATGTGACCGATTTGTGCCTGCCAGATCTTGATGTCTAGCTTGCGGTTGGGTAATTTTACCGAGGTATAGGCTTCCTTGCCATCGGCGTGCCTGGCTGGTGAAATCGGCAGATCGTCAAAATGCGAGTCGCTATTGGAAGCGATCTGATTGCCGTCACCATCGATAGTCTGATGAAAGTAACCCTGTCGATATAGCAGGCCTACCCCGATGAACGGCAACCGCAAATCGGAGGCTGCCTTGCAATGGTCGCCAGCCAGTATCCCCAGACCGCCTGAATAGATAGGCAGGCTTTCGTGAAAACCAAATTCGGCGCAAAAATAAGCAACCAGATCATTGTTGTGCAGCAAATCCGAACCGCTGGGTGGCAAATGATTCTGATGGTAAGTGTCATAGGCTGCCAGCACGCGGTTGAGATTGCCGATAAATACCTGGTCTTCGGCGGCATCGCGCAGACATTGTTCATCGATACGTTTGAGGAATGCTTTCGGGCTCTGTCCGGTCGCCTTCCACAGCCCCGGATGTAGGCGCGCAAACAAAGCGCGGGTAGGTCGATCCCAGCTATACCAGAGGTTGTTGGCAAGTTCCTCAAGGCGCATCAGGCGTGCAGGAATTTTCGGGCGGACATGTAATATAAACGGCGTGCTTTTATCCATGGTTATAGGCTCCGCTGTAAGCAAGAAGAACGGATTATAACTTATCTATTCATTTCGAAAATGTTTCCACAGGCTGCGCTAAGGCGCGACTCAGGCTATAATATGCGCTTTTGTACACTAACCATTGCCAAGCTATGCCTATTTATGATTATCGTTGTTCCAGTTGTGGTCTGCAACAAGACATTTTGCAGAAAATGAGCGATGCGCCGCTCACGGTTTGTCCGGAATGTGGTCTACATACCTTTGCCAAACAATTAACGGCTGCCGGTTTTCAGTTGAAGGGCAATGGCTACTATGCTACTGACTTCAAGAATCAGCCCAAGCCTGAAGCGACACCCTGCGCCAGTTGTCCGGCGGCGTGCGCTACCGACTGATACATGAAAAAATATCTCATTACCGGCTTGCTGGTATGGGTACCGCTGGGTATCACGCTGTGGGCGCTGAACCTGATCATCGGTACCATGGATCAGACGTTGCTGTTATTGCCTGAACATTGGCGTCCAGACAGGCTGCTGCCGGTGCATATTCCCGGTTTGGGCATTATCCTGACCTTGCTGGTGCTGGGAGTGACCGGGTTGCTGATACGCAACGTGTTCGGTCAACGTTTATGGGACTTTTCTGAAGGTGTGATGTTGCATGTGCCTTTTGTTGGCAGCATCTACAAGGGAGTCAAGCAGGTCAGTGACAGCCTGTTGTCGGGCAGCGGGAATTCTTTTCGCAAGGTATTGCTGGTGCGTTATCCCCACCCTGAAGCCTGGTCGCTGGCTTTTCAGACTACGGTGCCGGGAGAAGTGATGGCTCAATTTGATGAAGAATATGTGGCGGTGTTTATCCCGACCACCCCCAGTCCGGTAAACGGTTTTTATTTTTATGTGAAGCGAGCCGACACTATCGCGCTGGAAATGTCGGTTGATGCGGCACTGCGCTCTATTGTATCGATGGGCGTCGTGGCGGATGCAGAGGCAGGAAAACATCGTGCGATTTACGTTAATCCTTAACCAGGCTAATAGCTGGCCTGACTAAATTTTTTATTGGGAAAGAACTATGCGAACTCATTATTGTGGGGTGTTAAACACCGATCAACTCGATCAAACTGTCAGCCTGTGTGGTTGGGCGCACCGTCGCCGCGATCACGGCGGGGTGATTTTCATTGACCTGCGCGATCGCGAAGGACTGGTGCAAATCGTCTGTGATCCAGATCGTGCGGAAATGTTTGCCGTTGCCGAGCAGGTGCGTAATGAATATGTGTTGCGGGTTTCCGGTCGCGTGCGCCGTCGCCCTTCAGGTACTGTCAATCCTAATATCACCAGCGGCGAGATCGAGATCCTCTGTCATGATATCGAGGTGTTGAACGTATCGGTGACCCCGCCATTTCAGTTGGATGATGATAATTTGTCCGAGAACGTGCGTCTGACGCATCGTGTGATTGACCTGCGCCGTCCGCAGATGCAGAAAAATCTGATGCTGCGCTACAAGGTGTCGATGGCTTTCCGCCGCTTCCTCGACAGTCGAGGTTTTATCGACATCGAAACGCCGATGCTGACCAAGTCCACGCCCGAGGGGGCACGCGACTATCTGGTGCCTTCACGGGTGCATGCCGGTCAGTTTTTTGCCTTGCCGCAGTCACCGCAACTGTTCAAGCAGCTACTGATGATTTCTGGTTATGACCGTTATTATCAGATTACCAAATGTTTCCGCGATGAGGATTTGCGCGCCGACCGCCAGCCTGAATTCACCCAGGTGGATATCGAGACTTCCTTCCTCAATGAGACGCAGATTACCTTGCTGATGGAGGAAATGTTCCGCACGGTGTTCCAGGAAACGCTGGGCGTCAGCTTGCCCAATCCTTTCCCGCGCATGACTTATACCGAGGCGATGGATCGTTATGGTTCCGACAAGCCTGATCTGCGCGTCACGCTGGAACTGGTGGATGTCACGGACGCGGTAAAAGATGTGAGTTTCAAGGTGTTTGCTTCTGTCGCCAATCAGGTGGACGGGCGTGTGGCTGCGTTGCGAGTGCCAGGCGGGGCATCAATTTCACGCAGCGAGATTGACGAATATACCAAATTCACCAGCATTTATGGCGCCAAGGGGCTGGCTTATATCAAGGTCAATGATGTCACCAAACTTAATCCCGACGGGTTGCAATCGCCCATCGTCAAGAATCTCCATGAGGCAGCGCTGAAAGCCATCATCGAGCGCACCGGTGCGGTTGATGGCGATATTATTTTCTTCGGCGCGGACAAGGCAAAAATTGTCAACGACGCAATCGGCGCGTTGCGTGTCAAGATCGGCCATGAGAAGAAACATCTGACCGGGGATGCCTGGCGTCCGGTGTGGGTGGTAGACTTCCCGATGTTTGAATATGATGAGGAAAATCAGCGCTGGTCTGCCTGTCATCATCCGTTCACTTCGCCCAAGGACGAACATCTGGCGCTGCTGGAAAGCGATCCGGGCAAGTGTCTGGCCAAGGCCTATGATCTGGCCTTGAACGGTTCCGAGCTGGGCGGAGGGTCGGTGCGTATCCACAAGGAAGCGGTACAGTCGCAGGTATTTCGCGCGCTGAAGATTGGCGAGGAAGAAGCCAGACAGAAATTTGGCTTCCTGTTGGACGCGTTGCAATATGGCGCACCTCCGCATGGCGGTCTGGCGTTCGGTTTGGATCGTATCGTCACCATGATGACCGGATCGGAATCAATCCGTGATGTGATTGCCTTCCCCAAGACGCAACGGGCACAATGTCTGTTGACACAAGCCCCCAGTCCGGTGGATGAAAGGCAATTGCGTGATTTGCATATCCGTCTGCGTCAGCAGGTGCAGGCTGAAGTCAGCAAAGAATGACGTTGCGCCTTTGCTGGTTGTGGTTGCTGCTGTGTCTGATTTCCGGGCAGGCAAGTGCGCAGTTGCCGGAGATACAGACAGCCCAGTTGCCGGTCGAGGCGCTCGACACCTTGCGTGCTATCAAGCAGGGCGGACCTTATGCTTATGCGCGGGATGGCGTGGTGTTCAAGAATTACGAGCGGATTTTGCCGGTGCAGCCGCGCGGCGCTTATCGCGAATATACGGTCAAGACGCCTGGCGCACATAATCGCGGTGCCCGTCGCATCATTTGCGCAGCGGACTGTTATTACACTGCAGATCATTACCAGACTTTCAAACGTATCAGGGAGTAGTCATGCCTAGAAATTCCCCCATTTCAATTCTCCCCGGCAAGGAGTGGGGTGACACTGAGGAAGCATCGCTAGTCATGCTGGAAGCAGCAGGGTGCTATCGCTTGCAGTGCAGTTTAGAAATTTTGCAACGTCTGGTTAGTGAAGCAGGTTTTGCACTGTTAGTAGCCGATCTGGGCGGTGTCAAGGGTAAACAGAATTTACTGAGCAGCCTGGCGAGTGCAGCCAGTTTTCCCCCGGAGATCGGCCTGAACTGGGATGCGCTGGCAGATGCCTTGTGCGATCTTTCCTGGTGCGGCAAGCCGCAAGGCTATGTACTTTTATTGCAGAATGCCAGCGATACACTTGGACTTTCGGTGAATGACCGGGAAATCACCAAGGATCTGCTCGACGATACGGTGGTGTATTGGCGGCAGCGCAAAATACCCTTCTGGATTTTTTTCTGCTGAGTGCTGGTACAGGATGAAGCCCTATAAACAACCGGTTTCGGTGCTGGTAGTGATTTACACCGTGGTGGCGGAGCAAGGCATTCAGGTTTTGTTGCTGGAGCGTGCCGATCATCCCGGATACTGGCAGTCCGTGACAGGCAGTCGGGAAGCAGATGAGTCATTGTCAGCTACCGCCAGGCGCGAAGTGCAGGAAGAAACCGGACTGGTACAGGGTACCTTGACCGATTGGCAGATGCAGAATGTCTACGAGATATATGCACAGTGGCGGCATCGCTATGCGCCAGGTATCACGCACAACACCGAACATGTGTACGGCCTGCAACTGCCGGCGCGGCTCGCGGTGAAACTTGCGCCGCTTGAACATTTGAACTATCAGTGGCTGGACTGGCAGCAGGCTGCACAGAAAGTTTTTTCGCCTAGCAATCGTGCGGCGATAACCCAATTACCCGAACGGATTAAAATACCATGATCTCTATTCCTTATGACCACCCTAATGCCACTGGTTGCAGCACCCTGGAAGCCTGGGCCAGGACACCAAGCGAACCCGATCCAGCAGAAAAAACAGCATTGATTGCCCGTATTAAACAGTTGTTAATCGAGCAGGATGCCGTGCTGGTTTCGCATTATTATGTGCATCCAGATCTGCAGGATCTGGCAGAAGCTACCGGCGGGATGGTTTCGGATTCGCTGGATATGGCTAATTTCGGCCATAGTCATCCGGCTAAAACCATCGTGGTTGCGGGCGTTCGTTTCATGGGCGAGACCGCGAAAATTCTGAACCCCGAAAAACGCGTGCTGATGCCTGATCTGGAAGCGGAATGTTCACTGGATCTAGGTTGTCCGCTCGACGAATTTAGCGCCTTTTGTGATGCACATCCCGATCGCACCGTGGTGGTTTATGCCAATACCAGCGCGGCGGTGAAGGCGCGTGCCGACTGGATGGTGACCAGTTCGATTGCGTTGCCTATCATCAAACACCTCAAGGCGCAGGGCGAAAAAATCTTGTGGGCGCCAGACCGGCATCTGGGTAGTTATGTGCAGGAAGAAAGCGGAGCCGATATGTTGTTATGGCAAGGTTCCTGTGTGGTGCACGACGAATACAAGGCGAAGGAACTGATTGCACTGAAGACGCAATATCCCCGGGCGAAGGTGCTGGTTCATCCGGAAGCGCCACGCGCGGTGGTCAAGTTGGCCGATGTGATTGGTTCGACCTCACAGTTGATTAACGCTTCAAGACAACTGAATACCGATATATTCATTGTCGCGACCGATAACGGCATCTTGCACAAGATGCGCACGCTTTCGCCACACAAGCAATTTTTGGAAGCGCCGACGGCAGGGCAGGGGGCTAATTGCGTCAGTTGCAGCCATTGTCCGTGGATGGCGATGAACGGATTGCGTAACCTGGCTCAGGTGCTTGAAACAGGCAGCAACGAAATCTGGGTTGATCCGGCAATCATTCCGCGCGCGGTGTTGCCGGTGCAACGTATGCTGGCCTTTGCCAAACAGATTAGCCTGCCAGTGCGCAGTATCGGCAACGTCTGACGGATCTTCCAGATAATGCAAGACGAGATAGTCCCATCGACGAAACGGGGTCACGAAACGGGGTCAGTGCGGCTAGGCAAGGTCGTGAATTCCAGCGGGTGAGAGTCCCGCTCCAGCAAGGCAGGCCAGCCACTGGATAGAGAACTCTGGGTCGGCGGGGGTAATCCCAAAGATTAAGCACAGAGTAATCAAGATAATAG
>CAIRBC010000328.1 GCA_903876685.1 uncultured Nitrosomonadales bacterium
ACAGTTTCACCACCCCGACTTCCTGAAGAGGATTAAGACCTACGCTTCCCGCAGCTATCATACGCTTTGCTGTTTCACCACCCCGACTTCCTGAAGGGGATTAAGACTTGAATCCCTCTCTAACCGCGAACAAATCAGCGTTTCACCACCCCGACTTCCTGAAGGGGATTAAGACTGAATAACAATGTTTATCAAAGTGCGCGTGAAAATGGGGTCAGGCTTGCGTAATTGCATCTTGTGCACCTTATATCTGAGTGAACCTGGTGCTTGAAAATGGGGTCAGGCTTGCGTAATTGCATCTTGTGCACCTTATATCTGAGTGAACCTGGTGCTTATCTCAAACTGGATGGTGGGTGTCTGCTGGTACACAAGGCTGAGGAGCAATTACTCAGTGTACCGCTGGAGAAAATTGATCAGGTCATCGTCTCGGATGAAGGCACCGTCAGTTTTGCTGCGCTGCGTTCCTTGCTGGCACGCGGCGCTGGATTTTTCATCGATTGGCGCTCAGGCGAATTGCCTGGTCATTTTGTTTCCGCACTGAATACGCGCATCAAGTTGCGAGCATTGCAACACCAGCAAGTGCGCGATGACTATTTTAATCTTGCCATTGCCAGAGCACTGGTGGCTGGGAAAATTTCAAACTCACGCCTGGTGCTAAATCGTTATTACCGTACTCGTCCAGACTGTCAAAATCTGGCAGATAGCTTGATGCGGGAAGCGCAAGCCAAGGCTTTGACAGCAGTGGATATCGATACCTTGCGAGGCATAGAAGGTGCAGCAGCCAAGACATATTTTGCAGCATGGCGCGATCTGCTGCCAGTATTGTCAAGACCTGACCCCAGCCTCATGCAAGTCCGACAGGCTGCTAGCCACCTTGATACTTTGCTAAATCGAGCCTGTCTCCTTAAACCTTGATCCATCACAGATAGCTGATAGGAATGGCGTCTATATTGGTAGAGATAGGAATGTCGGTTTGACGCAAGCATAGCAAGGCACCGTGACCGATAGTTTGATTCAGTTTTGTCAGCACGCTGAAGTTGTTTGCGGCATTAAGGCTGGGTGAGGCGGATTTTTTTATTTCTATTGGAAAAATGGTGTTATCCAGGTCAATCAGAAGATCAATTTCCTTCAGATCTTTATCACGATAAAAATAGAAATACGGTGTTTTGCCGTTGTACCAGTAACTTTTCAACAGTTCCGATATAACCCAGGTTTCCAGAATTGCGCCAGAAAATGCCCCTGCTTCCAAAGCCTGCGAACTGGACCACTTTGTAAGGTAGGCACAAAGCCCGGTGTCCAAAAAATACAGTTTTGGAGTTTTGATCAGACGATTTGTCAGATTGTTATGGTAAGGTTGCAGCAGATAAACCAAGCCTGAAGCTTCCAGTGCTGAAAGCCAGGCCTTGGCAGTTTTCTGATCAATGCCCACATCACGCGCAATATCGGCATAATTCAGTAATTGACTGGTACGTGCGGCGATGACGCGAACGAAGTTATAAAATGTTTTTTCGCTACTGATCTTGATGATCTCCTTGATGTCTCGCTGAAGGTAGGTTTGAATATACGAACTGAAAAACAAATCTGTAGAAATCCCTGGCTCGGCTATGACTCTGGGATAACTTCCGCGCCAGATTTTGTGGTAAAGCGCATCCAAGCCGGTTTCTGTGGCGCGCTGACGTGCATGATTGAGCCAGTCTCTGCCGGGCAAGAAAGGACGCATCTGCTCTGCCTGGTTGTTTATTTCAGCCTGCGAAAATCCATTAAGTTCAAGTATGGCAACGCGCCCGGCCAGACTTTCAGTGACAGATTGCATGAGATGAAATTTTTGTGAACCGGTTAACCAAAACTGTCCATTCTGCTGATTGCGATCAACTGTCATTTTGATTTCGCCAAAAAGGTTCGGCGCGTATTGAACTTCGTCTATGATGATGGGCGGCTGATAACGTTGCAGGAACAATGCCGGATCAGACTGAGCAAGCATTCTGACATCCATATCATCAAGGGTGATGTAGTTTCTTTCCGCTTGAGCAATACTTTTAAGCAAAGTCGTTTTGCCTACCTGACGAGGGCCCGTCAAAAGAATGACGGGAAATGTGCTGCTGGCTTGCAAGAGGTGGTTTTTAAGTGTTCTTGGGAGCATATGTCAAGCCGTCGATAATGGAATCGCTTTCCACTTTATATTGAACGGCTGGAAACGGTCAAGACATATTTGGCGAGTCAAGAGACACAGGGTCAGGCTTCCGCAACTGCATTAGGAAAATCAATAGGGTCGGACTCCATTGATCTTGAATTTTATTGTTTTCGATCTCCCCATTTTGCGCTTGGCTGAACCCGTCTTATCAGCTGCGTTTGTATGCGAGGCTTGAAATGAACGCTGCTCAGTGAGCAAGTTGTTGCTTGAATAACTGCTAATATGCGTCATGCCGCGTGTTATTGGTTTTGCCCAGTTGAACATACTCGGTATGAGGAATTATTAATTTATTCGGCTGACCCAATTCGTTGTAACCATAACTCGAGCAAGGATAATTCGATATAACGCATGCAGGTTGAAAGATAAATCTATGAATCGAAGAGAGTTGCCTTGTAACTCACTTCCCACAGGGTGCCGGTACACTTGTGAATATAATTAAAATATTGGGCATAATTGAGCCCTAGCATTTGCAGGGTTTTGCTCAGACCATGTTCAACTTGCGGAGTGATCAGTAAATGAACAAGGTTGGTCATCAGCAGATAAGCATGGATTTCACAGGCGTGTTTCTCGCAGGCTTGCTGCAATTTTTCAAGGTAGAAACGTTAATCTGCCTCTGCACAGAAAATCTCGCTACGATTGTTTCCCCCGCACAATGTCATGTTGCGGCTGACCGGGGACGATTAGTCTAGCTAAGCGTGCCACAGGCTGACCTTCAAGTTCATGCAGAGAGGTCACTATAACAACGAAATTGACTAAAAATAAATCAAGTCTAACCTCATTGATTTTGCATTGATTCCTTGAAACCTTTAAGACCTCCAATCCACCCGGCGCCCCCTGTCCCTTGATGCCATAAGGCACACAGGTGTATTATTCGCAGCATGAAACCTGTGAATTGGAGTACCGAGAAAAATATCCGCCTCAAGACTGAACGCGGCGTATCTTTTGAGGAGGTTGTGTCAGCCATGTCGAATGGAGGCCTTCTTGTCGTGCTAGATCACCCGAACACAGCTCAATACCCGAACCAACGCATGTTTGTGGTTCGCATTCGTGGCTACGCCTATCTAGTGCCGCTTGTGGAGACGACACAAGAGGTCTTCCTGAAAACGATCATCCCAAGCAGGAAAGCCACTCGCATCTATCTTGATGAGGAGCGTTAAAGATGAGGAGCGTTAAAATGGAT
The DNA here is from genome assembly GCA_903876685.1 of uncultured Nitrosomonadales bacterium. Lineage (GTDB taxonomy): Bacteria > Pseudomonadota > Gammaproteobacteria > Burkholderiales > Gallionellaceae > Gallionella. Next base: position 3,372 of record CAIRBC010000328.1, read on the forward strand.
AACGAAAGTACACTCGAAGAAGAAATCTTGGCTTCTTTTGAAAAAGGAGAATGGCTACCATCGCCAAATGGCCAAAGTGAAATTGCACGCTTTGCGGCTATGGCTTCCGCATCCCTGGCTAAAGACAAGCGGGTCAACATTCGCATATCCTCACGAGACCTAGACGATATTCAGGCAAAGGCCGCAGAAGAGGCTATTCCTTATCAAACACTGATGGCCAGTATTCTACACAAGTACGTCACGGGGCGTCTTGTAGAGCCGCAAAACAATCTAATCCGCCGCTCAACGCGGACGCGCACAAAACCAACGCGCACCGGCTAGATCTAGGGTGGAAAAGCAGAGAAAAGGTTAGATCAATGGAGTCTGACCCCATTGATTTGCATTGATTTGTTGCCATTGATTTGTTTGACCCCATTGATTTGTTAATGGAGTCTGACCCCATTGATTTGTTATTTTAGAGCAATCCATATACTTACAGCAACAAGACTCACAAATTATCATTTACTTGAATAACAAGGAAAAATGTCGAACGAACAGCTTGAAAATTTG
>CAIRBC010000329.1 GCA_903876685.1 uncultured Nitrosomonadales bacterium
AGCAGCCACTCATCATTCCCCCGGTTACCGGCGAGCAGAATGGCCTGAATCGCCGCACCCAGCGCGACCACCTTGTCAGGATCAAGATTGGTTAGCGGCATCTGGCCAAAAAATTGTTCAACCGCATGTTGTACCTGCGGCATGCGCGTCGCACCGCCTACCATCACCACCCCTTTGATGTCCGAAATAGCCAGTTTAGCATCGCGCAACGCGCGGCGTAACAATTGCAGGGTGCGTTGTACCAGATTATTTGAAAGCTCCTGGAACTCATTTCTGGTCAGAATGTTATCGATCAGCTCTCCGGTGGACAGCACTGCGGTGATATGCGTCTGTACATGGTCGGTCAATTGTTCTTTGGCAGTACGCGCGTGTGTCAGCAACAACCGGGTATCCTGCGGGTTCAGCGCCGAGAGTCGGTTTTTTTCCAGTAGCCAGCAGTAGATGCGGTGGTCGAAATCGTCTCCACCCAGTGCGGAATCGCCATTGGCGGCCAACACTTCAAAAACACCGCGCGTCAGGCGTAAGATAGAAATGTCGAAGGTTCCGCCACCCAGGTCGTAAACCCCATAGACACCCTCGGCAGCATTATCCAGACCGTAAGCGATGGCTGCCGCAGTCGGTTCATTGAGCAATCGTAGTACAGAAATACCGGCCAGACGCGCCGCATCTTTGGTGGCTTGTCGTTGCGCATCGTCGAAATAGGCAGGGACGGTGATTACCGCACCGACCAGTTCGCCGCCCAGAGCAGCCTCGGCACGACTGCGCAGCACCTTGAGGATTTCAGCCGAAACTTCTACCGGGCTTTTTACGCCAGCGACGGTGCGCAGTCGCAGCATTCCATTGCCATCCACAAAACGATAGGGCAAGTGACTGAATTCAAGTAGATCCTTCAATCCGCGACCCATAAAGCGTTTCACCGAGACGATGGTATTCGCGGTATCTACACTTTGCATGGCTTGTGCCGTCGCGCCTACCACCACCTGCTCGTCAGGCATGTAGCGCACCACCGAAGGGAGCATCGCGCTGCCGTTTTCATCATTAAGCACCATGCTGATGCCGTTCTTCACCGTAGCCACCAGTGAATTAGTCGTGCCCAGATCGATACCTACCGCCAGCCGGTGCTGATGTGGCAAGGTACTTAAACCGGGTTCGGAGATTTGTAATAGTGCCATTGGATAGAGCAGGTCTATGCCCGCGTAAATAATTAAATATCTAATGCATCATAAGCGGCATGGATTTCTTCGGCAAGCTTTTCCATGAAACGCAATTTGCGGACCTCCCCGGCAGCCGAAACATAATCCTTTATTTCGTCGATGTGATGGCCAAGCTGCCTCTCCAGTTGACGGGTTTCAAGTTTAAGGCGGCTTTCGAGTTGCTCCAGGGAAGCTTCATCCCGCGACTGTTGCGCGTTACTGACCGCTTCGCGCCATTCAATCTGTGCCATGAGAAAATCGAGTGGCATGGACGTGTTACTTTCCTCCTGTGTATCGACCCCATGCAGCGACAACAGATAACGGGCACGCCTGAGCGGACTCAGTAAAGTCTGGTAAGCCTCATTGACGCGGGTTGAACTTTGCATGGCCTGGCGTTGTTCGGCGTCTGGCAAATGTGCTGCTTTGTCAGGATGAACCAACGACTGCAAATCACGAAAGCGCAGCTCCAGTTGCGCTTTGTCTAGCTGGAATGAAGGCAATAAGCCGAAGAGCTGAAAATAATTATGATTAAAATCAATTATTCCCATCAGACGTTAAAACTTTCACCACAGCCGCATTCACTTTTTACGTTTGGATTATTGAACTTGAAACCTTCATTCAGTCCTTCACGCGTGTAATCCAGTTCAATGCCGTCAATATACGGCAGGCTCTGGGGATCGACCAGCAAGGTAACACCGTGACTTTGAAATTGCAGATCTTCGCTGTTTAATTCATCGGCAAATTCAAGTTTGTAGGCCATCCCGGAACAGCCGCTGGTACGCACGCCGATCCGTAGTCCTACACCCTTGCCGCGTTTGCTCATGAAATTCTGCACGTGTTTTGCCGCATTTTCAGATAATGATATTGCCATGATATATCCTCACGTTAACAGCCCTTGCAGGCTGAAGTTTCTACATTTGCTCCGTGTTTCGCCTTGTAATCTGCTACCGCCGCCTTGATCGCATCCTCGGCCAGAATGGAGCAATGAATCTTGACTGGCGGTAAAGCCAACTCCTCGGCAATTTGCGTGTTCTTGATCGCCAGCGCCTGATCAACCGTCTTACCTTTTACCCACTCCGTCACCAGAGAACTGGAGGCAATCGCAGAACCGCATCCATAAGTCTTGAACTTGGCATCTTCAATCACGCCATCCTGTCCCACCTTTATCTGCAATTTCATCACATCGCCGCAGGCAGGTGCGCCAACCATACCCGTACCCAGACCGGATTCATCCTTGTCAAAAGAACCCACATTTCTCGGGTTTTCGTAATGATCCAATAATTTATCGCTATAAGCCATTTTAATCTCCTAATTTAAGCTGCCCGACATCGATTGGTAGCGCTAAAACCCTGCCACCGCTTAACTGCCAGCGAGCGTTAATGTGCTGCCCAGACCACTGTATCCAGATCTACACCATCCTTGTACATCTCCCAGAGCGGAGAAAGTTCACGCAGTTTGCCGATCTTGTTTTTCAAGAGCTCAATGACATAATCTACTTCTTCAATCGTGGTAAAACGTCCTATGCTAAAGCGGATTGAGCTATGCGCCAGTTCGTCGCTACGTCCCAGTGCGCGAAGCACATAGGAAGGTTCAAGGCTGGCAGAGGTACAGGCCGAACCGCTGGAAACAGCAACGTCCTTGACGGCCATGATCAGCGATTCACCTTCGACAAAATTGAAGCTGAGATTCAGGTTGTGTGGCACGCGCTGCTGCATATCGCCATTAATATGCACTTCTTCCATGGACAACAGTCCGTTCAGCAAGCGATCACGCAGTTGACCTATACGCTTGTTTTCTTCTTCCATCTCAAGCCCGGCGAGTCGAAAAGCCTCGCCCATACCGACAATCTGGTGTACCGGCAGAGTTCCGGAGCGCATGCCACGTTCGTGTCCGCCGCCGTGCATTTGTGCCTCCAGACGTACCCTGGGTTTGCGACGTACATACAGCGCGCCTATGCCTTTGGGGCCGTAGGTCTTGTGCGCCGAAAACGACATCAGATCCACTTTCAACTGTTGCAGGTCTATCGCCACTTTGCCAGTGGCCTGAGCCGCGTCTACATGAAAAAATATACCCTTTTCCCGACAAATCTCGCCGATAGCCGCAATATCCTGAATGACACCAATCTCGTTATTGACCAGCATGATCGATACCAGCACCGTGTCAGGACGCAACGCAGCCTTGAATTTTCCGAGATCCAGCAAGCCGTCAGTCTCTGGTTCCAGGAAGGTCGCCGAGTAGCCTTCACGTTCCAGTTCGCGCACGGTATCGATGACCGCCTTGTGCTCGATCTTCATGGTGACGATGTGTTTGCCCTTGCCTTGATAAAAATGAGCAATGCCCTTGATCGCCAGGTTATTGGATTCGGTAGCCCCGGAGGTCCAGACGATTTCCTTGGGGTCGGCATTCACCAGCGCGGCAACCTGAGCGCGTGCCAGTTCCACCGCCTCGTCAGCCACCCAACCGAAGGCATGGGAACGGCTGGCAGGATTGCCAAATTTTTCAGTAAGATAAGGAATCATTACGGAGGCAACACGCGGATCGACCGGAGTGGTCGCCGAGTAATCCATGTAAATCGGAATTTTCATCATAATTTGCCTTAAATTGTAGTTTCCGCCAAGGGGATGTTGGGTTGCGAATGGCCATTTTTAATCATTGAAATGTTAATGATTCCTGCGCTGCTGCAGGCCTGGTTATCCACCAGTTGTTGCAAGGTAACAGAACTCAAATATTCGAAAATTCGATCATTAAGACCCATCCACAGGTCGTGTGTCAGACATTGTCGCTCGTCAAGGCAATTGGCCTTGCCGCCACAGGCAGAGGCCTCCAGTGTTTCATCCACTGCCTGTATAATCTCGGCAATGGTGATTTTGTCTGCTGTTCTGGCCAGGTGATAGCCTCCGCCCGGACCGCGCACACTCTCCACTATCTGGTTACGTCGCAACTTGCCGAATAATTGTTCAAGATAGGAAAGTGAAATCCGCTGACGTTCGCTGATCGCAGCCATGGTGACCGGTCCATGCCCGCCGGATAATGTCAAATCAACCATTGCCGTCACAGCAAAGCGACCCTTGGTGGTTAGTCTCATGCTAATTCCAATATAAATGACGTTGAAATCTTTCAGGTCACCCTGAAATCATTAAATTCAAAACAACTCCATCATAAAATACACAAACATTTTAGTCAACTATTTTATTCAGATGATTAGGGTCAAATTTATCGGCAGTGGCACGCTCTTCATCTATGCGTACTCCCATCTTTTCTAGCTGCAGCAAAATAAAATCAATGCGCTGATCCACCGTCACACAATGACCCAGCAAACCGTGCAAGGCTTTATTCACCGGGTCATCCTTGTCATTGCCTATGCCATAAGCATTAAAACCATTAGCCAGCTTGTTTTCTTCGTCCAGTATGCGTGCCGGAATGCCAGCCGCCGTAGCCCCTGCAGGAACATCTTTGACGACCACCGCGTTCGAACCAATTTTAGCTCCGGTTCCAATGGTGATCGGGCCGAGGATTTTCGCGCCTGCACCGACCACTACGCCATTGCACAATGTTGGATGCCGTTTACCGTGTCGCCAGGAAGTGCCGCCCAGAGTGACGCCGTGATAAAGCGTCACATCATCGCCAATTTCCGCCGTTTCGCCGATCACAACCCCCATGCCGTGATCAATAAAGAAACGTCTGCCGATAGATGCGCCAGGATGAATTTCGATGCCCGTAAAAAATCGCGCCATATGCGACAAAAATCGCGCCAGCCATTTCAGATTGGCACGCCATAAGCTATTGGACAGGCGGTGCAATATTCTCGCGTGCAGACCCGGGTAGCAGGTCAACACCTCGAAAGTGCTGCGTGCCGCCGGATCACGGTCGAATACGCTAGCTATGTCTTCTCTGAGGTTCTGGAACATTGTTCTTCCCTGTAACGCGCTTTAAGTTGTGCATTGTAACCGGTAGTCACGCTCAAAATGCCACGCAGGATATTGACTTCTTCCTGCTCCAGCCGCGCTCGTGCAAACAGACGCCGCAACCGCTGCATCAATCTTGCAGGATTTTGCGTGGTAAAAAAACCTATCTCATACAGAGTTTTTTCCAGATGTGTAAAAAAACCTTCGACTCTTTCATAAGGCGCAGGCCGCACATTGGGAACAATAGCAGACTGGATTTGTGCAGCAAGATTTAATTCATAGCAGATAATTTGTACGGCAGAGGCAAGATTAAGCGAAGAAAAATCAGGATTGGCAGGGATATTTACCAGCAGCTGCGCCTTGCCCATCTCCTCATTGGTCAATCCGGACATTTCTGTGCCGAACAGCAACGCCACCGGTTGTGCTGCTGCCTGTTGCAGCAACTCAGGCATCGCCTCGCGCGGCTGTTGTATTTCCAGACAAATATCGCGCAGTCTCGCCGTCATCGCCACGGTAAATACCACCCCTTGCAAAGCTTCATCGATACTGCCGCAAACTACCGCTTCGTTCAATAGGTTATCAGCACCCGCTGACATCGCCACTGCCTGTGGATCAGGGAAATGGCGCGGGTTGATCAGGTATAAATGCCGCAATCCCATGGTCTTCATCGCACGCGCCGCCGCACCGATATTGCCGGGATGAGTGGTGTGGCTAAGCACTACTCTGACATTATCCTTAATATTCTGTTTATACAAAGCGTAATTCCCTTTAAAATGCGCACTCGAATTTATGTTGCATATTAAAAAGGTTCTTTAAAACATGCATCCCATGCTCAACATTGCGGTGAAAGCCGCACGCCGTGCCGGTAATCTGATTCATCGCTCTACCGACAAGATAGATCAGCTCACCATTACCAAAAAATCCCATGCGGATTTCGTCAGCGAAGTGGATCGCGCCGCCGAGCAAACTATTATCCAGACTTTGCTGGAAGCCTATCCTAGCCATGCGATTCTAGCAGAAGAGAGCGGCTCTCACGGTGAGTCGGAATATCTCTGGATAATCGATCCTCTGGATGGCACCACCAATTTTCTACACGGCTTGCCTCAATTCTGTGTATCGATAGGCTTGCAACACAAGGGCATATTGACCCAGGCGGTGGTGTACGATCCGGTCAAAAATGAACTCTTTACGGCGACGCGCGGACAAGGTGCTTACCTCAACGACCGGCGCTTGCGGGTATCCAAGCGCCTGCATCTGGCAGACAGCCTGATCGGCACCGGCTTTCCCTATACCAGGTTCGAACATATGGATGCCTATATCGGGATTTTCAAGGATTTGATGCAAAAGACTTCAGGCTTGCGCCGCCCAGGTTCGGCAGCGCTAGACCTGGCGTGGCTGGCGGCAGGTCGCTATGATGGCTTCTTTGAAATCGGTCTCAAGCCCTGGGACATGGCCGCTGGCTGCCTGCTGGTCATCGAGGCGGGTGGCATGGTCAGCGATCTTTATGGCACTGACGGGTTCATGAAATCCGGCTTTATATGCGCAGGGAATCCCACGATACATCCGTTGCTGCTACAAGTGATGGCACCGCACCTGACCCCGGAATTAAAAAGCTGAAACTGGGAAACGCCCGCAGAAATCGTGTGCAAGCACAGTAAATTCCCATGGATATAGCAGAAATTGCCACTCTCGTGAAATGCGTAAAAGTTGACTAGTTGATGACCACCGCAGAAAAACACACTCCCATGATGCAGCAGTATTTGCGCATCAAAGCTGAGCATCCCGGACTGTTGCTGTTTTATCGCATGGGAGATTTTTACGAGCTATTTCATGAAGATGCAGTGCGAGCGGCGAAACTATTAGACATCACTCTGACGCAGCGCGGTGCCTCGAACGGGCAACCGATCAAGATGGCGGGCGTGCCTTACCATGCGGCAGAGCAATATCTGGCGCGTCTGGTGCGCTTGGGTGAATCGGTGGCGATTTGTGAGCAGATCGGCGACCCGGCTACCAGCAAGGGACCGGTAGAACGGAAGGTGGTGCGCATCCTGACACCGGGTACGGTGACCGATTCCGCGTTGCTGGAAGAAAAACGCGATTGTCTGCTGCTGTCGCTGCAAGGGCGTGGCAACAGGCTGGGTCTGGCCTGGCTGAATCTCGCTTCGGGTCAGTTTTTTGTATGCGAAACTTTAGCCGCAAATTTGGCAGCGGAACTGGAGCGTTTGCAACCTTCCGAAATACTCTATGCAGAAAACTCACCGGCACCCGCCTATCACCGGGCTTCGCTCAAGACTTTGCCAGAGTGGCATTTTGAGCAGGCAACGGCACGTCGTTCCCTTTGCCAGCAATTTGCAACGCTGGATTTATCAGGCTTCGGTTGCAACGACTATAGCGTTGGACTGGAAGCGGCAGGGGCCTTGCTGGGTTATACCAAACTCACCCAGGGTCAGGCGATCAGCCATATACGCAGTTTGCAGGTGTATAGCGCGGAACGTTATGTGCGCATGGATGCGGCGACCCGGCGCAATCTGGAAATCACCCAGACGTTGCGCGGGGAAGCGGCACCGACGCTGCTTTCGCTGCTGGATACCTGTGCCACCCATATGGGCAGCCGGCAACTGGCAAACTGGCTACATCATCCGTTGCGCGACCGCGCTGCCCTGCATGACCGGTTGGATGCGGTAAACGGCCTGGCTATCTGCAGAGTAAAGGTGCATGAATATCTCAAAGCCTGTGTGGATGTAGAGCGGATTACGGCACGCATCGCGCTGAAGAGTGCGCGACCGCGTGATCTGTCCGGGCTGCGTGACACGCTGCTATGCCTACCGCAGCTACAGTCTGAACTGCTGCCGTGTTATGCGCCACTGATCGAAAATCTGACTCAAGCGCTACAGGCTGATAGTCAGCTGGTGACGATTTTGCAAGCGACCTTGAAAGCCGAGCCTTCGACGGTGCTGCGCGAAGGCGGCGTAATCAGGGATGGTTTTGATGCGGAACTGGATGAACTCAGGGGGATACAGACTAATTGCGGGGATTTTTTGCTGGCACTGGAAACCAGAGAAAGGGCTCGCTCCGGCATTGCCAATCTGAAAGTGGAATATAACCGGGTGCATGGCTTCTATATCGAGGTGACGCAGGCGCAAAGCGCAAATGTGCCAGAGGACTACCGGCGCCGTCAGACACTGAAGAATGCCGAGCGTTATATCACACCTGAACTTAAGGCTTTCGAGGACAAGGCGCTTTCCGCAAACGAACGCGCCTTGGCGCGCGAAAAATTTCTTTATGAACAGCTGCTTGATCAGCTAATCCCCTACATCCCGCAATTACAGGTTATCGCTGCTGCAATCGCCGACCTGGACGTGTTGACCACTTTCAGCGAGCGTGCTGCGACACTGAATTTTAAGGCGCCTGCTTTCTGCGATGAGATGCAGATTGACCTCAGGCAGGGGCGGCATCCGGTGGTTGAAGCGCAGGTGGATCAGTTCGTGGCAAATGATACGCTGCTCTCGGAGGAGCGCCGTATGTTGTTGATTACCGGACCGAACATGGGTGGTAAGTCTACCTATATGCGTCAGGTCGCGATCATCGCGCTGTTGGCGCATGTCGGCTGTTTTGTGCCGGCGCAGCAGGCGGTGCTGGGACCAATCGACCAGATATTCACCCGCATCGGTGCCTCTGATGACCTGGCCAGCGGACGCTCGACTTTTATGGTTGAAATGACGGAGGCTGCCAATATTTTGCATAATTCGACTGAGCAAAGTCTGGTATTAGTCGATGAAATTGGACGCGGCACCTCCACTTTTGACGGACTGGCACTGGCTTATGCGATTGCACGCCATCTACTGGAAAAAAATCAGAGCTACACACTGTTCGCTACTCATTATTTTGAACTGACCCGACTGGACAACGAATTTCCCCGTCTAGCCAATGTGCATCTTTCGGCGGTCGAGCATCAGCATAGCATCGTATTTCTGCACAGCGTCAACGAGGGCGCAGCCAGCCAGAGCTACGGACTGCAAGTCGCGGCGCTGGCCGGGGTGCCGCAAAGCGTCATCCGGGTTGCCCGGAAGCAATTGCGTGTACTCGAACAAAATAGTGCTGCACAAAGCCCGCAGGGCGACTTGTTTGATCAGCCCGTCTATTCAGCACCCGAGGAGCCAGCAGAACACCCGTTGCTGGCGGCCCTGCGCGAAATAAAACCGGATGAACTGAGTCCCAGAGCAGCGCTGGAGCAGCTTTATCTGCTGCAAAAGTTGATGCTTTGAAGATTTCCTCAGTATAATCGACGGAATCATCATTAAATTTTATTTTTGCCATGAAAAATGAAAAATCGCAACAACAGCTAGAATATGAACGTCGCATACATGCCGAAATGGTAGACAGTTTCGATGAAGAGCTGGAGATGGAAATTGACGATGACCGGATGAATCATCTGGTCACCGAAGCCACCTCGGATCACAGCAATGATTTGGATCGAAACTTCTATTTCAAGGAACTGTTCAGGCTGCAGGGGGAGTTGGTCAAGCTGCAGGACTGGGTGGTACACCAAAATTTGAAAGTGGTGGTTTTGTTTGAGGGGCGCGACGCAGCGGGCAAGGGAGGCGTTATCAAGCGCATTGCGCAACGCCTGAATCCGCGTGTATGCCGGGTAGCCGCCTTGGCTGCACCTAGCGAACGTGAAAAAACCCAATGGTATTTTCAGCGCTATGTGTCGCATTTACCGGCAGGCGGGGAGATCGTGTTATTCGACCGCAGCTGGTACAACCGGGCAGGTGTCGAAAAAGTCATGGGTTTCTGCAACGACAAGGATTATGAAGAGTTTTTCCGCACCGTGCCGGATTTCGAAAGAATGTTGATAGGCTCAGGTATCATACTGATCAAATACTGGTTTTCGATTACCGATGAAGAGCAGAATCTGCGCTTCATGATGCGCATCCATGACCCGTTAAAACAGTGGAAACTGAGTCCCATGGACATGGAATCCCGCCGTCGCTGGGAACAATATACCAAGGCCAAGGAAATCATGATCGAGCGCACCCATATCGAAGAGGCACCCTGGTGGATCATTGAGGCTGTCGACAAGAAAAAGGCACGTTTGAATTGCATCGCGCACTTGCTCAGCCAGGTTCCCTACGGTGAAATTGAAAGAGAACCCGTAGTCTTGCCGGATCGGATACACAATCCTGACTATGCGCGTAATCCTTTGTCTGAGGAATTGTTTGTTCCTACCCTTTACTAAAAATGCTTAGTAATGAAAAGTTTCACATTTCAGACTGATTTTAGCCTGCCACAGTAGTAAAATTGTTTAGAAGGGAAAATCTGATGAATAACTTGAACACGGCCATATCCGCTCTCCCGCCGCAAGCCTCCTGCGCTAAAAGCTTGCATATCCAGAGTACGCTTGATCCTTTTGGCATGATGTTGCCCATGCTGAGCGCACAGTATGCCTGGTTGACGCACCCGCTGGAGTTGACCCAAAAAGTGCGCTCACTCTTTGATCATGTGGTCGCCTTGCAATGGCATTCCTGGCAAAGGGCGCTCGGGTTGCCCAGCAATGATCTGGTCAAACCACATATCGATGACACGCGCTTTGCCGATCCGATCTGGTCTCGGTCGCCAACCTGGGATATCTATAAACAATGGTATTTGTTGTTTACCCGTGAAACAGAAGATATGCTCTATCAGACGCCTGGCTTGCCGGAAAAGGATTGCCATCGTGCGGCATTCTGGTGGCGCGAATATCTCAACATGATGGCACCGACCAATTTTCTGGCGACCAATCCGGTGGCGCAGCGCCTGGCTTTCGAAAGCAAAGGCATGAGCCTGATCAAAGGCGCTCAGATATTTCTCGAAGATATGAAATTTGGCAATGTGCAAATGAGCCGCATTGAGCATTTCACCGTAGGCAAGCATCTGGGTGCCACGCCGGGCAAAGTGGTATTGCGCAATCGCCTAGTCGAGATTATTCATTACACACCCACGGCTGAAAAGGTCTACGAGACGCCGATCGTCATTGCCACACCCTGGATCAACAAGCATTACATACTCGACCTGACACCGAAGAAGAGCATGGTCAAGTATCTGTTAGACCAGGGTTTTGAGGTTTTTCTAACCAGTTGGAAAAATCCGACCAAAGACATGGCAGATATCACCTTTGACGATTATCTGATGTTGGGTATCGGCGAAATGATCGAGGTGGCACGCAACATTACCGGTGCCAAACAGGTACATGCGGTAGGTTACTGCCTGGGGGGGGCAGCGCTATCCACCTATATGGCATGGGCTAATCGCCACTATGCACCGCAGGATATGCCGGTATGCGATTTCACCTTGTTCGCCTCGATGCTTGACTGCCAGAACCCGGGCGATATCGAAGTGTTCATCGACGAACCGATCCTGAAGTTGCTTGAGAAGAAAATGGACAAGGATGGCTTCCTTGACGGCAAGGATCTGGCGACCTCGTTCCGTTTGATGCGCGCCAACGGTCTGATCTGGCATTATGTCGAGCATGGCTATCTTTACGGTGAAAAACCGGCGCCCTTTGACGTGCTTTACTGGAACATGGATACCACACGTTTACCGGCGGCAATGCACAAATGGTATTTGCGCGAACTTTACATAAATAACAATCTGATCAAAAAGGATGCCTTGACGGTTGCCGGCGAAAAAATTGACCTGGGACGTATCGTTCAGCCTATGTACCTGGTTTCAACGGTTGATGACCATATCACCCCCTGGCGTTCCAACTTTCAGACTTGCAACTATATCGGTGGCAAGAGTCGCTTCGTACTATCCTCTTCCGGACATATACTCGGTATTGTCAACCCGGCCGTTGCCTCGTCCAGGCGTGAATATAGCGTGGAATCTACCGAGCAGAATGACACCACTGAAAACTGGGAGCAGCGCGCCACGAAACACGCAGGTAGTTGGTGGGTAGACTGGATGGCCTGGCTGAAACCTCAATCAGGTAAGTTGGTCAGTCCCGGACCGGTGACTACTGAGCAATATCCGGCACTGGCCGATGCGCCGGGTACTTACGTGATGGAAAGATAAAAAATGGTAGGGGGTCCATAAGCAAGCTTATGGGTGCCCTACGCTTTTTTTATAGTTCGTTTAATTATTGTTTGATCCCAAAAAGGGAAGATGATTTTGGGGTTATAAGCCCAAATCCACGAAATTTTCAGAATTCCAAATTTAGGTGGCGAACACGACTAGCACATGCTCAATTGATACCGCTCGGCGAATAGTACCCATAAGGAGTTTTAAGCCGGAACCGCCAAAATTCCGGCAAGCTGGAAAATGGGTTAATGTCACTTACAGCTTATGGTCGTCAATGTGCCTGCCACATCCAAGGGTTGATAACTGCTAAGCCGGCAGCCTCAAAAGGCGACGTGTCGCGCGTGGCTACCGCGAAACCATGCGTTGCCGCGATGGCGGCAATATAGCCACCTGTGGGCGCAATAGCCTTCCCAGCGACACGAGCACGGGCACGTAGCGTCGCATAGGATTGCGATGCAGGGCCATCAAACGGCAGGATGCGACCCGCGAACAACGGCAAGACGCGCTGCTCAAGGCTGAAATGAAGCGTATCCCGGCGTTTGCCCTCTGGCAGCGCAGCGATACCGAAGCGCAGTTCCGCGAGGCTGATTGTCGAGAGGTACAGCGTTTCGATGATCTGCTCGTCAATCCAAGCAAGTACGTTCGTATTGCCTGCCGCTTTCAAAGGTTCAGAAACGACGTTGGTATCGAGCAGGATCATTCGAAACTCATCGGTTCGGCTGGCGTGCTATCACGTTCGATCTCAAGATCGATGCCGCCCGCTTCCCGGCCAATTTCGGCTAGTAGAGTGCCGAGCTTAATCCGATTCTCGGGTCGAACAGCACATTCGAGGATCGCTCGGATTTCAGCCTCAGTACTGCGGCCATGCGTAGCGGCACGCACACGCAAGGCACGGTGCGTTTCATCAGGTAAGTTGCGGACAGTGACGGATGCCATTGCTTTCACCTCTTAACTTTAATATCAATGATTGCATTGTAGCGCAAGTGATGTCATTTGTGTGCTGTCGTAAAACAAGTGTTTTGCGACATTTTGATGGTGACAAAATGTAATGCTAACGTATATACTAAATCATTACCTCCTTACGGGAAATCGAACATGCCGAAAGAAGCTGTTTTCACGATGAAATTGGAACCCGCGCTACGCGCCGAGTTCATGGCCGAAGCCGAAGCCGCCCACCGGCCAGCTTCTCAGGTACTGCGCGAACTGATGCGTGAGTATGTCCAACATCAGCGCGAAGCGCGGGAATATGACGAATTCTTGCACCGTAAAGTCGAGATCGCCCGATCATCGATGCGCGCCGGACAGGGGCGATCGAATGATGAGGTCGAAGCTGACTTCGCCACACGACGTGCCAGCGTGACAGGTCAACCGTGAGGGTTGTGTGAACGCCCGAGGCGCAGCAGGATCGAGCTGACGTGTGGGATTACATCGCGAACGAAAATGCGCAAGCGGCTGTTCGGATGAATGTGCTTTTTAGCGATGCGACGGCTAGATTGGTCGTACACCCTAACCTTGGCCGACCAGGAAAGATTCCAGGCACTCGTGAGCTAATACCGCACGAAAGCTATCGCTTAGTGTATGAAATAGAAAGAGAAACAGTGTGGATTCTTACTTTGGTGCACACGGCCAGGCAGTGGCCACCAATCTGTAAATAGGTCAGATGGCGGCTGATACGACTGCATGTTCTATTCGATTTGACGAATTGGATAAATTCCGCTGGTTTTGGCTTGCAACCCCAGCTGGCATTTCGCTCGCTGACAGAAGGCATGGACACCACAACAGCATCAGGCGAGTTGCTGTTTCATGTATTCGGAGCCTTAGCTCAGTATGAGCAGGCATTGACCAGGGAACGTGTTATAGCCGGACTTGCCGCTGCCAAACGACGGGGACGCAATGGCGGGCGTCCTCCCGCCATCGTCGGTGAGAAACTGGATGCCATTCTTGCAGCGTTACGTGGCGGTATGTCAAAAGCGGCGGTGTGCCGCAATTTTGGTGTCAAGCGCACCACATCTCGCAACTTAATATCGCTTATTACGCCAGCTTGGCCAATTTCTAAAGTATCTACGACTTACGCCGACTCAAGACCGGCCAAACCAATTTATATCTGCTGTGCTACGCTTGGCAGCGTTACCGGCAACTCACGGACAACATCGTGGAAGCCTTTGGGTATCACACCCGATCACTTGAGGACGACACCCAGGAGGTCGCTGTCAAACAGGCCGCTCAAATTCACAACGAACGCCAGCAAGCTACGCCGCGATTGGGCGAGCTGATTTTGCTGTACGTGGACGATACGCTGACCGACGCGACTCCTTTCGGTCAGGTACGCAATCGGGCATTTCGCATCATGCCGGAAGAGAAACTGTGCTCGACCGGGAAGCTGTAGACAGAAAAGCCCGTCAGCCAAATGGATTTGCGATGGCAGGTGGTGGACAAGCAAAGTGGGATTTGCACGAAAAATTTGCGCCCGTTAGCCATGACCCTGGCTTTCGCCAGCAGCAGCGCCAGCGGCAAAATTTGGTTGGTGTCGCTGCAATGGATGAAAAGTGCTTTTGCCAACCAGCAAGCTCTGTCCAAGCCGCCGATGGAAGACATTCCACAGCGCACGATTCCCACCAGACTGCGCAATTTTTTGCTGAACTTTGACACGAATGGCAAGCCAACTGGCCTACGTGGTGACCGCTACGAGTTTTGGGTTTACCGGCAACTGCGCAAACGCCTTGATAGGGGAGATATTTATCTC
>CAIRBC010000330.1 GCA_903876685.1 uncultured Nitrosomonadales bacterium
GCAAGTCACGCAAGGTGCGATCCATCACCACCAGTTTGCCGACGGTAATCACCACACGGCCAAAGCCTTCATGGGTGATATGCATCAATGGAACCGCCATCAGGCCGCATTCTTTTTCGATCATTGAAGAAATCGCGTTGTAAAAGGCACGGATGCGCGACAACATCACTTCGTCCACATCGCCGATCACCGGAATCTGCCTGCGTTGCTCCTTGGTGACCACATAAGGCGCAAGGATGCGCTCAATTTCCCAACCATCATAATTACCATAGCTGTCCAGGGCCCGCATCTGCTTGCTCATTTCCAAAATAAAATCGGTAGACAGCAACGGGTCTTTCAGCACTTCTTCAGTCATGGTAATTCTCCTTGGTTAAATGATCCATATACCCGGCGCACCGTGACAACCGGCGTCCAGGCGATTATTCTGAGCAGCAACAAACCGCTGGCCAGTCCCGCCAAAGCGCCCAGGGCGGCACCCGCATCCCCATAGGCCATTGCGTCCGCCAGACAGGCACCGATGATGGTGCATAGACTAGGCAGCAGATAAGCCAGCAATCCCGCCTTGAGAAAGTCTGTTTCACTCATCGCTACCTGCAACGCATCACCCTCACTCACCGGGGTGTCACACGGCACTGAAACAGGTTGGCGATTCCCGGAAAAATATTTACCCAGTCCGGCAACACCACAGTGAGAACGTGTCTGGCAACTGCCACAACTGGACGGAGCGGTGGAGGCAACCCGCGCGACTCCGTCGGTCATGGATACCACACGTGCCGTGGTGGTAATCATTCCTGCCACGCCTCATCAACGGCAAAGCGTTCACTAACCGATTTTTTATTCAGCTGTTTGGCAAGCCAAAGCGGCGGGTCCAGGCGCAATGATTTTTGCAGACCCTGCAACAAGTGATCGATTTGTGTACCCTCTTCAACCCGCATCGGTTGTATGCCTTTGGCCAGCAATTGCTGAATAGCCGAAGCACCCACCGCATTGCAATACACAGCCGCACAATCCTTGAGCAAAGCCACCTTGGAAGCCAGCTTGCCTTCATGGCCATCCATGGCAGTTTCGATAAATTCAGCGACTTCCACCAAACAAGTGTGTGACTCATCCATTTCGTAAATGGCAAAAGCGCTGGCTGCACCGAAGTGCTGATTGACCGCGAGTCGGTCGTTACTGGCAAAGGCGATTTTCACAGCCGGCTCCTCAGTGAACTTGACTAAACGCAGATGACGCATGATTTGCCTCTCCGGTCCTGTAGATGGATAGATAAGGTTCGGCCTCGTGGTGACCCTGCACCATCAAATTGGCCAGCTCAAACAAGGTTTGTCGGGTACCTTTATAACCTACCCACAGACGCTGATAACCGCCAAGCAAATCGTGCTGCGGGAAACCTGCGCGCAACAGCGGCACGCCTAATCTATCCGCAGTCTGTTTGGCATGCGAGTTGCTGATAATCAATTCTGCCTCATGCTTTTTGGCGGCTATTTCCAGATCTTCCAGATCGCCGATATGCACCCCTACCGCCTCAACCTGTTGCAAGACTGCCGCTCTCGCCGGTGCGACCGCCGCGACCACCTGACAGCCCATTTGGGTCAATAGCTGTGAAAATCCATACAGCAAATCGGGATCCGCCGCGACTGCCACGCGCGCAAAACCTAGCATGAAGTGGCTATCGACCATCGCATCCTGCAATTGGGCGCGTTGCCGTTCAATTTTTGCAGGTACCGGTTGCCCGCTGATTTCCGACAAAGCCAGCACGAAACTGTCTACCGCATCCAAGCCCATCAGGCAGTCAAACCGGTAATCCGGGACACCCGTACGGGCTTTCAACAGATCGGCAGCCTCTGACAGAGAATGACCCAGCACCAGCGTAGCCACAGACTGCCCCATGCTGGCTATTTCCGTGACGAGGGTGCCACCCAAAGTGAGCGGACTACTCTCAGTCTCCGTCAGATGCCCATCCAGCGAATCGCCTATATCCGGCAACACCAGCGGATGCAGACCGAAGGCTTCGATCAGTTCCTTGATATGTTCAAGGTCACCGGGGGTCAGAAACGATCCGGCCAGCACGTTAACCTGTTTAACCTGAAGCAGGTGCAACGACTTGCTCCCCCTCGCCCGTTGGCGGGAGAGGGATGGGGAGAGGGGATCGGACACAACGGTTTCATTATCAGAGGTAGCATCATTGCCATATCCGTTAAGGCGCTTACCCCTGTTATCTACGGCTGGTAGTAACGTTTCCAATATGGCCTGCACCGTGAGTGCATAGCCACTTTCCAGACAACCCGTATAATCCGGGGTATTCACCGGTATCACTGGAATATGTGCAAATTCAGGATGTAACGTATAAAACTCTTTCACCAGACGCCGGATATCGGTGCCCTGCGTCTCTGAAAGCCCGGTGGTCGAAACCCCAATCAGCGCAGGCTGGCTTTTTTCAGCAATCGTTGCCAGACCCAAAATCACATTCTCGTCTGCACTCATCACCGTGGACACCTGATCCATGGCAGTGGTTTGCAACGGAATGGGTTCGCGAAAATGCCGCACAAAATAAACCTTGCCGAAGGCGGTGCAGCCTTGTGAACCATGCAGCATCGGAATCGCGCGGTTAATGCCCAGAAAAGCCAGAGCCGAGCCTACCGGCTGACTGGCCTTGAGCGGATTGACAGACAATGCCTTGCTTCTTTTAATTATTTCAGCCATTTCATAGACTCCCGCTTGCCAGAACCGGGGCAGATGCGCCGACCCAGGGTGCAGGGCGTCGCACCGCCTGCCACACCGGACTCTTTAGTGTCAGTGCCAATTGCCGCGCCAGTTCCAGCATCCCGCCATAGCCTTCATAACCGAATTCGCGCTCTTGATTAATATCGAGAAACGGCAGTCTGGCTTTCATGGCCGTATACATATTGCGCCCGCCTGCAATCAGGATGTCCGCCTGATATTCCTTTACCGCCCCCAACAGCGCCTTGGGACTACCATCAGTAATCATGCGTGTCTTGTCACCCATGATTTCTCGAATACGCGCCTTGTCTTCTTCAGTAGACTTGTTAGTACCGGTCGCCACCACTTCCAGACCCAGATCCTGTAACGCGGAAACAATCGACCAGGATTTGACGCCACCGGTATACAGCAGCACGCGATGCCCCTTGAGTCTTTCGCGCCATGGCCCCAGTGCGGCATGAATAATGGCTTCCTCGCGCACGATCATGGCTTCGACCCGTGCGGTCAGCGACGGATCTTTCAACAACCGGGCAAAATCGCGAAACGCCTGCGAGGTATCAGTCACGCCATAGAAGCTGCCTTCAAAATAAGGAATCCGGTAGTCGTTTTCCAAGCGACGTGCCACATTCAGCAATGCCTTGGCACAGACCACCATCGACGCCTGTGCACAATGCATGGTCTGCACGTCGCGAAAGCGCGCATCTCCTGAAAGGGTACACAGGATGCGCAGACCCAGTTCATCGAACAGCGGCAACACGTTCCAGAACTCTCCCGCGATGTTGTATTCGCCGATCAGATTAACATCATGCACCGTAATCCCCGGGCGTTGCGCATCCGGATGCACGGGGGGTGGTTTGGCAGTGCCCACCACATGTTTGAACATCGCTTCACCAGCAATGCGGTTGCCCAGATTCTTGGTGCCATAAAAGCCCGCGCAATCCACCGGTACCACCGGTACGCCACATTTCTCGGCAGCCGTTTTGCACACCGCTGCAATATCATCGCCGATCAGCGCCGGAACACAGGTGTTATAAACGAAGACTGCAGCAGGCGCATAGCTGTCCACCGCTTGTTTGATCGCATGAAACAGACGCTTTTCACCCCGCCCCATAATAATGTCCTGCTCGGTCATGTCTGTCGTCATGCCGATTTTATAGAGAGTCGGACCAGTTGAGCGTGTACCCCGGCTTTCCCAGGAACTGCCCGCACAGGCAATCGGTCCATGCACGATATGCGCTACGTCAGCGATAGGCAGCAGCGCAATCTGCGCCCCGTCAAAAGAGCAACCGCCTGCCGTTGCTCCAGGCTTGGGTCTGGCGCAACCGGACTTGGACTGGGTGTTGTGTGAGCATGCCGGCTCGTTGAGTAACGCTGCGATATCCTGGGCTTGCATGTTATTCACTCGACAATAATTAGAGATATATTGTCTATTGCAAATCTTGTGCCAAAATATAAGCTATTGTTTTATAGGGACTAGCCTTTGTAGCAAAGACTACAATACGCTTCAACTACCACAAGTCTCAGACGGAGTATGGCGTGGCAAGCCAGCTGCGTATCAGTGCGTCTTCGGTATCTGGTAAATAGTTGAATTTGTGATTTAGATCACGCACCACCACATCGGCAATTTTAGATGGCGTAATCGTTCCAGCCACTAGATGAAAATACCAAGCGGCAGGATATCCGGCTGCCCGGTCAAAAGCCTGCAATTGTAAAGACATATCAGCACCATCCAGGGACGGATTCCAGTGAAATGATTTGAGTTCGCGTGCATGGCGTGACACCAAAGAAGCCGTTATCACCGGATTGCGGTAACGATCCTGATGTTCGCGCAAAGCGACAACCCAGTGATCACTGAAATGACCGCGTATCGCCGCACTGCTATGCGACCAGTCATACATCAGTCGCTGCAGACCGCTGTTGCGACCGTCGTTAAACAGGCGAGCAATCATATGACGCATATCAATCAGTCGGCGAAAGCGATAACAAGGAGCTCCCACCGGCTGTGCCTCAATCAATACCGGCTTCACCGGCTCAAGCATCTCCTGCAGATCATCTGGCAAATTATCCGTATCGATCAAACGGCGATACAGCACCTCCTGCAATTCTTCAACTTCCAGTTGCAAAAAGTCGGTCGGTGCCTTGCCATAAGCACCCACAAAATAATGGGTGCGTCCAACATGACGCGTCACCAGCAACCCTTGCTCCGCATATTGATCGAGAAACTCGCCCATATCTGGCGCATTTCCTTTGGCCCAGCTCTCAAGATTATCGGCAACGCGCGTGCCATCCGCCGCAATCACCCCGCCCTGTCGAAACCAGCCGCCTCTGCTTAGCGCATAACTAAACTGGCACTCTGGCCGGATAGCGCTGGCAGCCTCAAGCAACGCAGTGTGATGGGGCCGTGGTGGGGTGTTTTCGATAATTGCGGCCAGACTGCGTTGTGATTCATCGTGATTCATGTTTCCTCCTCCTGCAAAAATCCAGTCAAATGCCTGTTTAGGCTAATCTTTATAAGCAAATATCATGCCATTTAAAGTAAAGTATTATTATATTGATTAATAATACTATATTTAAATCTCACTAAATCAATGAGAAGATAGACGACAGTCAGGAATGATCGCTGTTGTAAAGCTGACAATCAGGTCTGGCATACGAGCCGCTGCGCACACGACCATGAGAAATTGTGCATAGTCGCACCATTTTGATGCATCATCCATTCCAGTGCACAAACACACGCTTGTTAATAGACGCTCAAAATCAACTTTGCCGTCCAGTTCACAGCGGTAAATTACCAAGCAATATTTACTCGGATAATAATACTCCACGTTCATCCACAGCTGACGCATGAACGTTGAACCCTTGACACATCAATGGTTTGCGGGCGGTCTAAAAAATGATGTTTCGAGAAAGCACAAAACGGCTCACAGGCTCTAGACAAAAAATAATTAATTTGAGTTAATCGATTTGTCTCGTTTTGATTATAAGAAGTATGCATGATGTTCAAGGTTGATGGGTTCATATTGAGGCACGGTGGCTGCAAAGTCATGAAGGAGGACGTGGCGTACATTCGCAGATTTCTCTCCGACTTTAGCAATCTATCGCGATCGGAGGTGATTCTAACGCTGAGCGAACACCTTGGCTGGAC
>CAIRBC010000331.1 GCA_903876685.1 uncultured Nitrosomonadales bacterium
CCGAGAAATGAAGGATGCCCGATTTTTGTTGAAAAATCCACGCCGCGCTGGCGGCGATCCATTCCGATTAGCGCGCTCTAGCCAGACTATTGGCTACCATCACGAGCAACCCTGGCACGTCGAACGGTTTGGTGAGATAGGCAGTAAAACCTGCTGCCAGACCCTCTTCTACGTCCTGCGACAGTGCAGCAGCACTTATCGCCATCACCGGAATTTCTGCCGTCTTTGGGTTGGCTTTTAACAGTTTCAATGCCTCCAGTCCACTCATTCCCGGAAGATTGACATCCATCAAAATCAGGTCTGGTGGCGTTGTGCGAATCATCTCCAATCCTGATTCGGCCGTTCCGGCGATTAATAATTCCACCCCCTTTAATTGACTGAAGATATGTGTCATGACTGAAACATTGACCGGTGAATCTTCCACATAGAGCACACGACCCCGTGTTTGTTGATGCTCATTCGTGGCAACGGCTGCAAGTGACTTAGTTGAAACTTCTATTGGTTCTGCATTGGCGACAGGCAATTCAATCCAGAAACGACTACCTATATTGACTCTACTTTCGAAGCCGATGCGACCACCCATTGCTTCAATCAGTTTTTTGCAAATTGCCAGACCAATACCTGTACCCTCTGTAGCGGTTTTTTCAGCACCAAGCCGCTGGAAGGGGAGGAATAATTTAGACTGCAGTGGTTCTGGTATACCTAAGCCGGTGTCAGTAACCGAGATATGCACTACTGCCTGTTTTTGTTGACAGGACAGCATA
Organism: uncultured Nitrosomonadales bacterium; assembly: GCA_903876685.1. Taxonomy (GTDB): domain Bacteria; phylum Pseudomonadota; class Gammaproteobacteria; order Burkholderiales; family Gallionellaceae; genus Gallionella. The sequence goes on from CAIRBC010000331.1 coordinate 765, forward strand.
ATCATACCGTCTTCACGATTATATTTAATGGCATTGGACAGCAGGTTGAGTAAGATCTGGCGTATCCGTGTTGAATCGGCAAGGGCATATATTCCGGCATGGCAGGCGTGTTTAAGGGTAATCTTGCGTGGCAACGCGCTGGGTTGAGTTAAGGCAATCACATTTTCTATTAACGGTGCTAGTTCCACCGAGGACAGAGTAAGGAATAGCTGTCCTGCTTCGATGCGAGTTAAATCAAGCACTTCATTAATTAGTCCGAGCAAATGACGACCGCTGCTGAGTATATGTCTGACCGGCTCTTTTTGTGATGGATTGAGTGCGGTAGGTACGCCCATGTCAAGCATCTGTGCAAAGCCGATGATGGCGTTGAGCGGAGAGCGTAATTCATGACTCATGCTGGCGAGAAAATTACTCTTGGCTTCGCTCGATTGTTGCGCCTCGGCACGAGCAGTGGTCAAATCGTTGAGCAGAATTTTAGTCTTGGTGACATCATGGAAAGTCCATACCCGGCCTATCGTTTTGTCACCGATGCGCTGTGGCATGGAATGGCGTTCTACCACTTTACCATCTTTGAACTCTATCGTATCAAAGGAATCCGCCTCCGGCGTGCTGTATAACTCGGTGACTTTAGCTAAAAATTCATTCGGATCCTTAAGTTGACTCAATACATAGCTCAGTGCGGTCTGGTCATTTTTAGAGCTTAAAATGGAGTTCGGAATTTGCCATAATTCAGCAAATCGCTGGTTATGCAATACCCAGGTGTTTTCCAGATTGACTACCAGAATTGCATCCTGAGTGGCTTCCAAAGTAGCATTCAGCAACGACAGGGAGTTGGACAACTGAATTTCAGTCTGCTTGCGCTCTGTTATGTCGAGCATGAAGCCACTCCAGGTATCTGCTTCTCCCGGGTTGATATGATTCGGTTGTGAGGATAGCTGAATCCATTTTAACTTGCCTGATTGCGTAACTATCCTGACTTCTGCGGAAAAAAGCGTTCTTTTCTGATTGGAGGCAGTGTTCGATTCTTTTAGTTGCTGCATATCCTCAGCATGAACCATGCGCCAGAAGTGCGCGGTATCAGCCACTAATTGGCTTTCACTCAGCTCGAGTATATCTTTGCATCTGGGTCCTACATATAAAAATTTATCGGTGCCGTCAGGATATAACACATAGTCATAAAGCATGGCCGGGATGGTGGCGGTGAGTCGTTGGTAATGTGACGCAGCTACACTTGACGAATTTTGTAGCCAAGCATGATTTTCATTCGGCACACTGACTCCCTAATATTAAACAAGACTTTGGTAATTTAAAGCGACTATGGTAATCAGGTAATATTATAATGGAGTATTGCGCCGGATAGTATCGTCACAGTCGGTGCAAGGCACGTGGGCTAATATGTTCTACGTCCGCTATTTTGTTTGCCGGAAGTTGTTGCAGATCACACGGTTTCTATTAGCGTCCCATCCACCAGTTTCAGGCGGCGTTTCATGCGTGAGGCCAGTTCAAGATCATGGGTGACGACGATGAAGCTGGTGTCGAGTTGCTCATTGAGTTGCTGCATCAGATCGAACAGCGCTGCGGCGCTGTTGCGGTCGAGATTGCCGGTGGGTTCGTCGGCCAGTACGCAGGCAGGTTCGGTTACCAGTGCGCGTGCCACCGCGACCCGCTGGCGTTCGCCGCCGGAGAGTTCTGACGGATGATGAGACAGACGGTGTGCAAGACCGACCTGTTCCAGCATCGCTGCCGCGCGAGTATGAGCCTCCGCGCGTTTCAGATGACGGATTAATAGCGGCATGGCGACGTTTTCCAACGCGGAAAACTCGGGCAGCAGATGGTGGAACTGGTAGACGAAGCCGAGCGCCTGGTTACGCAACTTTCCCCGTTCTGCCTGGTTCATCTGTTGCACTTCCTGACCGAGTATCTGCACCGAGCCGCCGCTTGCACTGTCCAGGCCGCCCAGCAGGTGTAGCAAGGTACTCTTGCCAGAACCAGAGGCACCGATGATCGCCAGTCGTTCGCCTTTTATTACGGCCAGGTCGATGCCTTTAAGCACGGGCACTTCTTGTTTGCCGATCACGAAAGTCTTGGTCAGATCGCGGCAGGAAATCACTGACGGCTGATTACTCATAGCGTAGCGCCTCGGCAGGTTGAATTTTTGAGGCGCGGTAGCTCGGGTACAGTGTCGCCAGCAGGCTGATCAGAAAGGAGATGCCGGTTACCATCAGCACTTCGGGCAGGCGCAGCTCTGAGGGTAGTTCGGTGATGTAATACACGTCCTTGGCGAGAAACTGCATACCGAACAGGTGCTCGATGAACGGCACCACCACATCCAGATTGAGCGCCAGCAAGATCCCGCTGATACTGCCCAGCAGCGTGCCGATTACGCCGATCACCACCCCTTGCACGATAAAAATTTTCATGATGCTGGCGGGTGAGGCACCCAGAGTGCGTAGGATTGCGATGTCGGCCTGTTTGTCGGTAACGGCCATGACCAGTGTGGAGACGATATTGAAGGCGGCAACCGCGACGATCAGCGACAGGATGATGAACATCATTTTCTTTTCCATTTGCACCGCGCGAAAATAATTGCTGTTCTGGTGCGTCCAGTCGTTGGCATACAGTTCGGCAGGGAGTTGGCCTTGCAGATCCTGCGCCACGCGAGGGGCGGCATCAATCTCGCGGAGTTTTGCGCTGATGCCGGTGACCGCATCGCCCAGTTGAAATAGTTTTTGTGCGTCCCCAATATGGATCAGCGCCAGGCTGTTGTCATAGGGCGCCATGCCGATTTCGAAAATCCCGGTCACGCGGAACTGTTTCAGGCGCGGCAGCATCCCGGCCGGGGTGATTTGTCCTTGCGGGGCAATCAGCATGAGCTTGTCTTTAAGCCGCACGCCCAGTGTGCGCGCCAGATCGGAGCCCAGGACAATACCGAATTCGTTTCCGTGTAAATCGCTCAAGGCGCCGGATTTCATTTTGCCGGAAAGCTCGGTGATGGCGGTTTCCCGCAACGGGTCTATGCCGCGCACCAGCACGCCTTGTACGCTCTTGCCCAGCGACAGCATACCTTGTCCCGCGACATACGGTGCTGCAGCCTGGACTTGCGGGTGTTTTACAACCTTGTCCAGCACCGCCTGCCAGTCTTGTATCTGCCCGCCATCGGCAACTACTTCCAGATGCGGGGAGGCTCCCAGCATACGTGCACGAATTTCTTTCTGGAAGCCGTTCATCACGGAGAGCACCACGATTAGCGCCATCACGCCCAGTCCCATGCCCAGCATCGAAATCAGCGAAATGAAGGAAATAAAATGGTTGCGCCGCTTGGCACGGGTATAGCGCAGGCCGATAAATAGTTCGTAGGGTTGCAAGTTAGGGTTGCCGGTAACGGAATTGAGCCTAAGTGTGCCACAAGGCGTTCGTTTTAGGTATTCTTTTTGCGGAGAAACGCGTAATTACTGCAGGATTTGCTTTCCCCACGGTGACACAACGGTCACCCTGCTATAAGATAGCGTACAAGTTTTTTGAGATGCTTTTTAATTTAATTTTTTTCGCTGTGGTCGGCGAACTTGTGGAACCTACAGGTCAATCGGAGCAATTAACATTATGGTGAAATGGTTAGCTATTTTTTTATTTTTGTGGTCATTGTCAGTTTCTGCTGACGACAAGGTTTATACCTTTGCGGTGGTACCGCAGCAGGCAGCTTCGGAAATGGCTGAAACCTGGTTGCCATTTTTGGGCTATTTGTCGGAAAAGAGCCATGTCAAGCTGCGTTTTGTCACCGCACCGGATATTCCCGCTTTCGAGAAGCGGTTGGGGGAGGGTGCCTATGATTTCGCCTACATGAACCCCTATCACTACACATTTTTTCACAAAAAGTCGGGCTACGAGGCCTTGGCCAGAGAAAAAGATCGCAAGTTGAAGGGTATTATTGTCGTTCGCAGTGATAGCCCGCTCAAAGACATCAAGGAACTGAACGGGATGACGCTGGTATTTCCGGCACCTGCCGCCTTTGCCGCCAGCATCCTGCCGCGGGTCGCGATGCGCCGGGCGGGTATCAATTTCAACCCTAAATTTGTGTCTTCGCATGACTCTGTTTATCTGAATGTGGAACGAGGACTTTATCCTGCCGGTGGCGGCATAGTGCGCACTTTCGATATGCTGGATGAAACGGTCAAGAAGTCGTTGCGCGTGCTGTGGAGTACACCCGCCTTTACGCCGCATGCGATTGCCACGCACCCCAAGCTGCCAGGGGAAATATCTCGCAAGGTACTCGCCACGCTAGTTGGAATGTCTGCCGATCCGGTTGGGCAGGATATGCTGAAAATGATCGGCTTCAAGGGGGTCGAGGCGGCACGGGATGCCGATTGGGATGATATTCGTGCCTTGGGCATCACCGAACTGGACGCACGCGTTGAATAATGTCGTTAAGACTTAAAACCATTCTGGGCATCGCGTTGATCGAGGCCATATTATTGGCGATCCTGATTTTTAGCGTGCTGGGTTTTTTGCGCACTTCCAACGAAACCTTGCTGCAACAATACTTGAAAACCACCACCACCACCTTCACGGCGATGGTCAAGGACAGTCTGTTGGGCTTGGATCTGGCGCGTTTGCAATCTTTTGCCAATGAGTTGGAGCATACGCCAGGCATTGTCTATGTGCGTATTCATGATCAGGACAGCAGGGTGCTGGCATATGCCGGGGCACCCCGTTTGCTAGAGCGAAAATTCCGTCAGGATACCAGTTTGGCAACCGTGGATGACGGCGTCTACGATAATAAAACGGAAATCCTGATAGGTAGTACGCTGCTGGGACACCTGGAAATTGGCCTCGATGTAGGTTATCTGCAGGACAGTTATACTAAAGCTCGAAAATGGAGCATTTTTATTGCCTGTGTCGAAATGGGGTTGATGGCGCTGTTTTCTTTCATGCTGGGGACCTATCTGACCAGGCAACTGGCGCTGCTGAAAAAGGCCTCGCGTCGCCTGGCGGAAGGCGAACTGGGTTTTCAAGTCGAAGTCACGGGTCATGATGAACTGTCTGCAACTTCTCGCAGTTTTAATGCCATGTCGCTCCAGTTACTGGAAGATCAACGCCGTCAGCAGCAATACGAGCAACAACTGATTCAGGCCAGAGAGGATGCCAATGCCTCCAGTCACGCCAAGAGCGAATTTCTGGCTAATATGAGCCATGAAATCCGCACGCCGATGAATGCCATATTGGGTATGGCTGAAATCCTGTCTGAGACCGAATTGAGTGCCGAGCAGCGCAAGTATGTCGGAATCTTTCAAAAAGCAGGCAATAATCTGCTGGAATTGATCAATGATATTCTGGATATGTCAAAAATCGAAGCGGGTCAACTGCAATTGGATAATTCGGATTTTTCGCTGACCCAAACCCTGAACGATCTGATTGAGTTGCATAGTAACCGTGCTCAGGGGCGGGCGTTGGTGTTGCAAATGGGTAGTGAAGTACCCGAGTTTGTCCACGGCGATGAGAAACGGCTCAAGCAGTGTCTGACCAATCTGCTGGGTAATGCGCTCAAGTTTTCTGCTGAAGGCGCTATTGTGATCGGGGTGAGTTGTGTAGAGCATGATGCTGTCAAGGATGCTGGCCTGTTGCAATTTCATGTGACAGATCAGGGCATCGGAATCCCAGCGGATAAACAGGTGTCGATATTTGAAGCCTTCGCGCAGGCGGATAGCAGTACCACTCGCCGCTTTGGCGGGACTGGACTTGGGTTGAGTATCACCCGTCGCCTGGTCAACTTGATGGGTGGCGAGATCTGGGTGGAAAGCCAGCAAGGCTGTGGATCGACTTTTTATTTCACGGCTCGTCTGCCTAAAACCAGACAGTGTTTCGTTTCAGATGTCCCCGCCCCGCAAACTTTGTGTTCAGTCCCGCAAACGGCACCTTCCGCAGGGTTGAGCATTCTGCTGGCGGAAGATAATCAGGATAATGTGCTGTTAATCAGGGTGTTTCTGAAAAATACCGATTACCGGCTCGATGTGGCAGAGAACGGTCTGGTCGCGCTGCAAAAATATAAGGCGAATCGTTATGATGTCATCTTCATGGATGTGCAGATGCCGGAAATGGGCGGATACGAGGCGACAACAGAAATCCGCCGCATCGAACAGGCAGAAGGACGTACTCCGATCATGATCATTGCCCTGACTGCCCATGCGCTAAAGGAAGATCAGCAGCGTAGTATCGAGGCAAAGTGCGATGGACATCTGAGCAAACCCATCAGGAAAAAAGTGTTACTGGATGTATTGCAAGCTATCCAGTCTTCCGGGCAGGAATCATCTCCTTCAAGCGTTTCACTCCCTGAGTGGCAGATTTGAAGTCATAGCGTGCGATAGCGGTATGAACATTTTTCCATAGGCTCAGTAGCGGTTCGCTGTTGAATTCTCTGTCCAGGTCGAATGCCAAATCAACTGCGGCGGTATCATGCCGTTCCAGCTTCAGTGCCAGGTTATCCAGCAAGTTAAGCAGTGGCAGGCTCTGACTATTAGTGTGTTGATTGCTGTCGTAGATTTCTTCGAGGTGTGTCAAACCTGCGGTCACTATCTTCAGTTGGCTGACTACCACGGCAAACAGCTTCTGGCTCAAAGTACGGTCCTGCAACTCGGTTGCGTGCATGAGTGAGGTCGCCGTATCGCCAAGTTCGAGGGCACCCAGGGTCAAAGCCACACCTTTCATTGAATGGGCAAGACGTGTGAGTGTGTTCCATTCATCGTTGACATAGGCCTCGCTGAATTTCTGTTCGAAATGCTGCGCCTGATTGTCTCTGAACTGTTTCAGTACCCGCAGCAGTAAGGATAATTTTCCCTCGACATTGGTGAGTGCGACGGCCGTATCGATACCTGGAAGTTGTAGAATTGTCGATGCCTCAGTAGGGGTTGGCACTGCTTCAGGAGAGCTTGGCTCCGCTAAGGTATTGAGCAGGCAATAAAGCATTTTTTCATGAAGGTTCTCCATGCGAATCGGTTTGGATAGGTGGGCATTCATACCCGCAGCGATGCAACTTTCGACATCTTTTCCCATCGCATTTGCGGTCAGGGCAATGATAGGCAACTCCTTCGCGTCATAGGTTTTGCGTAATTCCCTGGTGGCTGTATAACCATCCATTACCGGCATCTGGCAATCCATCAGAATCAGATCGGGCAGTTTTCTGGCGACTTCATCAAGTGCTTCCGCTCCGTTCTTCGCCAGACGCAAGCTGAGTCCTACATAACTCAGCAGTTCCATGATGACTTCCTGATTTATTTCTATATCTTCCACCAGCAAAATATCGAGACCGCGAAACCGTGACCACTGTAGATCATGAGGTTTGCGGCGATCACGTGTGCCTGGCAATGGGTTGCTTATGCCTAGACTGCTCGCCAGTACCTCGTAGACTTGCCGGGAAATGAACGGTTTGGCCAGCAAGCCATCAATTTCATGACCGAGGCTAAGCAATTCTTCCTGATTACTGTAGGCCGTTACCAGAATCATCGGCGGCAATGGGTTGACGCCCCGTGTTGCAAGCTTTGTCCTGAGCCTGTTGATCATTTCAATACCGTCAACCTCAGGCATGCGCCAATCGACGAAACACGCCAGATAATTCGGCGTATTTGGGCCATCCAGCAATGCCAATCCCTGTTCCGAACTGCCGGCTGATTCTACCTTTAGTCCCAGTCGGCTAATAACGTGTTTCAGGATCATAACTGCCATAGCACTATCATCGACGATTAGCACGGGCCGGTCGGCGTGCATGGCGAGATTAGCCGCCAGTTTGGAAATGTTTGCACGGCGGTCGACCTCTGCCAGCTTGAAGCGTGCCGTAAAATGAAAAGTGCTGCCTTTAGCGAGTTCGCTTTCTACCCAAAGGCGTCCATCCATCATATCAACCAGGTGACGGCAGATGGATAGTCCAAGTCCGGTGCCTCCATAACGCCGTGTTGTAGAAACATCAGCCTGGGTAAAGGGTTGAAAGAGCGTTTCGATCTGTTCAGCGGACATGCCGATGCCTTCATCGCTAACCGAAAATTGCAATTCAATCTCTTCCTCGTTCCTTTCAAGCACCTTTACCAATACGGCAACATTTCCACCTGAAGAAAATTTGAGGGCATTGCCAACCAGATTTAACAATACTTGCCCGAGACGCAGCGGATCTCCGAGTAGCAGACGTGAATTGTCCTCGATATCATAGGAAAGTTCTATCCCCAGTGTTTCGGCTCGAAGCGCGACAATTCCAGTGAGTTGATCGAATACTGTTTCGAGTGCAAAAGCAATGGATTCCATTTCCAGTTTGCCTGCCTCGATCTTCGAGAAATCCAGAATGTCGTTGAGGATGTGCAGCAGGGAATCCGAGGCCACCTTGATCTTCTCAATATAATTTCGCTGGCGATTGTTAAGTGTAGTAGACAGGCACAGGTCGGCCATGCCTATGATCGCGTTCATAGGCGTGCGTATCTCGTGTGACATGTTTGCGATGAAACTGCTCTTGGCCTTGCTCAACTGCTGTGCCTCGGCGCGTGTCTTCTTTAATTCCTCAAGCAGGCCTCTGGCTTTGGTGACGTCTCGGGCAATGCCTAGTACCCCGACCAGATTGCCATCCTTGCCCCGCACAGCAGTCTTAATGGTTTCCAGCAAGCCTCGAGTCCCCTCGGCAAGATAGGTTACCCATTCCTCACGCACAATCGGCAGTATGCTTTCACTTGCCTCAAGATCGTCGGCACGAAACTGTGCAGCGACTTCAGGAGGGAAAAAGTCGTTATCGGTTTTGCCGAGTATCTGTTCAGGTGATGCTCCCATTAATATCCCAAAAGCCGGGTTGGCACTCAGGAATACTCCTTGCGGGTTTTTCATCCAGACTAGATCAGGAATGGAGGCAAGCAGGGCCTGGAGTTGTCCGCGTTGCCGCTCTGAACGTTCCAATTCATCGGTAATCGCCTGCGAAAGTTGCAATATCCGCTGCTCTGCTTGATGTTGTTCAGTAATGTCGAGGAAATTCCAAACCCTGCCTACGATTTTCTCGCCAATGCGCTGCGGGTTTGAAAAGCGTGCAAATACACGGCCGTCGCTGAAGTGCAAAGTATCCCGGGAAGTGGCTTCCGGCTTTTGGTAGAGCGCCTGCACTTTGTTCAGGAATTGCTGCGGGTCATCGAATTGATCCTGTACATAAGCGATCACTGCCTGGTCATTCCGGGACTCAATGAGTTGATGCGGCACCCGCCACATTTGTTCAAAACGCCGGTTGGCTGCGGTGATCTTTCCTTCGTGACTCACCACCAACACCCCATCGCTAGTGGCTTCCAGTGTCGCTTCGATTAGCGACAATGCTTCTTCGGCAGCGG
>CAIRBC010000332.1 GCA_903876685.1 uncultured Nitrosomonadales bacterium
ACCCTACGAAATGGAGGTTCATGGGTAGGGATGGGGAGAGGTGAGAGGGGAACGGGCATGGCGGGTTTCATCATATGTAGCGGCAATGTGCCAGGCTCGTTAGACTCAACTTGAATCAGAAATGCCAATAAAAATTCCCGTAGCCAACTTAGGGGTATTAACCTCAACTGCTAACCTACAGACTGCAGCAACCTTCACCTAAAGGGACTGGGAAGTGAACCCAACAAGGTGCGCGTGTGTAAATTTACCTTAAAAAGTTTATCCTATCTATTGATTTATTGGAATATTGATGTATGCTGTAATTTTACAGACTAGCCTATGGGAATTATCATGAAAAAACTATGGTTGATTTGTTTGCTGTCCGTTCAAGCTCTGTCAGCACAGGCGGAACAAAATGTTAACATCAACGCTGTTCAACCGTTACTGATCACCAAGAGTACGCCGCAGCTTTACTCTTCAATAGCACTGATTTATGACATACAGACACAACGTCCGCTTTATACTAAAAATTCAGAGTCACTTGCGCCTATCGCCTCCATTACCAAGCTGATGACGGCAATGGTAGTGATTGATGCCAACCAACCCTTGGATGAAACAATCAGCATTAATCAATCTGACAGCGATATGCTGAAAGGTACACATTCCCGACTGAGTATCGGCACATCACTGACACGTAGCGAACTGCTCAGACTGGCGTTGATGGCTTCTGAAAATCGTGCTGCAGCCGCTTTGGCGCGCACTTATCCGGGCGGATACCAGGCTGCGATAACGGCTATGAATGCCAAGGCACGTGAACTGGGTATGCTGCACACACAATTCCTGGATCCTTCAGGATTAAACAGTAACAATGTTTCCACGGCTCAGGATCTGGTAAAAATGGTAGCAGCTGCCTGTAATTACCCTTTGATTCATCAATATACGACCTCAGCTTCTCATTCCGTGGACGGTCGCGGCGGACGCGAAATACAATTCAGGAATACCAATCCACTGGTTAAGAACGCTTCCTGGGACATCGGTGTCAGCAAGACTGGCTATATCAGCGAAGCCGGGCGCTGCCTGGTGATGAAGGCAACCATTAACCAACGTCCGGTGATCATCGTATTGCTCGATTCATGGGGCAAAAACACTCGCATCGGCGACGCCAACCGCATCAAGAAATGGATGGAAAGTACGCGTATCCATGCGTAGCTATAGCTGAAATTTTCCTGAATTGCCTTAAGTTCGCCCTGTTTACAGTGCGCGAACTTTTACTGTTTTCCCTTTCATTCTGCCAGCCGACAATTTGCGCACGGTGTCGTAGGCCTTATCGTGTGTAACGGCAACATAAGTGTGCATTTCAGTGACCGTAATCTTGCCTACCTCCGCGCGGGTCAGACCCGCCTCATTGGTCAGTGCACCCAGTACATCTGCGGGACGGATTTTTTCCTTGCGACCGCCGAGTATCTGCAAGGTCACCATTGGCGGCACCAGCACCGCTTCCAAGGGATTTTGCAGTGCTGACAACTCATGCCATTCAGGGGTTAATTGCATCAACTGACTGATACGAATAAGATGATTTCGGTCAGCCTGACTACACAGACTCAGAGCCCAACCCTCATTGTCAGCACGACCGGTGCGCCCGATGCGATGCACGTGGATTTCCGGGTCGGGCGTGAGCTCAACATTGATGACCGCTTCAAGTTGCGCAATATCCAGTCCGCGTGCAGCGACATCGGTTGCCACCAGTACCGAGCAACTGCGATTGGCGAACTGAATCAGCACCTGATCGCGTTCGCGTTGTTCCAGATCGCCGTTCAAAGTCAATGCCTTGATGCCTCGTGCATGCAACATCTCCAGCAGGCTGCGGCATTGCTGTTTGGTATTGCAAAAAGCCAGCGCGCTGACTGGACGGTAATGTTTGAGCAAGGCAACTACCGCTTCAAAACGTTGCTCGTCTTCCACCGCATAAAAGCGCTGGCGTATCTGGTTCTCCTGATGTTGCTCAAGCAGTTTAACTTGTTGCGGATTACGCAGAAACTGACTGGCCAACCGGTTGATTCCTTCCGGATAAGTGGCCGAAAATAATAGCGTCTGCCGGTCGGTCGGACAACGCTTTGCAATAAAAGCAATATCCTCGTAAAAGCCCATCTCCAGCATACGATCCGCCTCATCCAGCACCAGCGTATTGAGCGCTGCCAGGTCTAGCGTGCCACGCTCCAGATGATCCATGACGCGCCCCGGTGTACCAACCACAATGTGCGCCCCGTGCTCCAGACTATTGATCTGGGTGCGTATTATGCTTCCACCACACAGTGCCAATATCTTGATGTTGTCTGAGGATCGTGCAAGCCGTCTGATTTCCTGGGTCACCTGCTCTGCCAGTTCTCGTGTCGGGCACAGCACCATCGCCTGTACCGCAAAACGGCGCGGATTGAGTCGGGTCAACAGGGATAAGGCGAAGGCGGCGGTCTTGCCGCTGCCTGTTTTTGCCTGAGCGATCAGATCATGGCCTGCCAAGGCAACTGGCAGACTGGCGGACTGTATAGGGGTCATTACCCGATAACCTAGTTGCTGCAAGGTTGCCAGCATACCCGGAGACAAGGGAAGTTCATCGAAATTACGTGACTCAGAAGGGAGCTTATCATTCATGGGGTGCATGGGTATTATTGAGTTTGAAGTTAGTGCGTTGCTTATGCTTTTTCAGAAATCTGTAAAACGCCCAGCTTGAGCAATTGCTCAAACTCATCGGCTGCTACCGCCTTCGAATACAAATAGCCCTGTGCATAGTTGCAACCGGCCTCGTGCAGTATATCCCGTTGCCGTTCCGTTTCCACGCCTTCGGCAATGACCTTTATGCCCAACTTGTGTGCCATCGCGATAATCGCTTCGCATAAGGCAAGGTCATCTTTGTCCGTTTCGAGTTGCAGTACGAAGGACTGGTCAATTTTCAGGTAATCGATATCGAATTTCTTGAGATAGGACAAGGACGAATAGCCGGTGCCAAA
>CAIRBC010000333.1 GCA_903876685.1 uncultured Nitrosomonadales bacterium
AGCGATTCGTACGCTCCCTCGCCCGCTTGCGGGAGAGGGATGGGGAGAGGGAAACGGGCATGGCCGGTTTCATTATCAGGTGTGGCATATTTGCCATGCCCGTTAGATGCCGTGAATTTAAAAATTTTGTTGCAGCCTGGTCAAAGTCCGCGCATGTATAGCGGACGTAATGAGCGCACACCTTGCATGGCTTCCTGCAGCTGTGAAAGTAATCGCTGTTGGTCTCGGGGCAGATTGCCGGCAAGTGCCAGCGCATTCGAGGCGTGATTGGAGCGAAATATGATAGGCTGCGGCGGGTTCAGACCGATGATCAATCTTTCCTGTTCCCTTAAAATAGCAGGGTCGTCCAGAGGGTGGAAACCTTCACCGAATTTTTTGTAAAACTCGGCCTTGATGCTTTCATCCAGATAAAGTTGCAGCGTAGACAGATAAGTGACCGGCGCCTTGTTGAGCAGTGCTACGGTTCCGTCTATATGCTGGTCGCTATAATGGCTCCCGCCCAGACCCAGTATGACCGTGGCTGATACTTTCATTTCGCTGGCGTTTGCCTTGGCCAACACCTCGATCAAACTGGATTGAGTGGTTCCTTTGGTGATTTTTTTGAGTATAAGGTCTGCACCGGATTCGATTCCAAAATACAACAACCCCAGTTTGTTTTGCTTCAACAGCAGCAGTTCTTCCAGACTTTTGCGCTGAATATTGCCGGGTGTCGCATAGCAGGAGACGCGCGCAAGTCTGGGAAGCGCTCGGGCTAATTCGTGCAATATCTCCAGCAGATGTTCAGTCGGGAGTGCCAGCGCATCACCATCCGCCAGAAATACCCGCGTAGCAGCAGGCCAAAGCGCAGCGGCCTGTTGAATATCGGCAAACACGGCATCAAGCGCCCGTTCGGTATAGTGCTTGCTGCGATACATTGAGCAAAAACTGCACTGATTAAAACTGCAGCCCAGCGTGACCTGGATGATCAGGTTGTCGCCCTCGGAAGGGGGACGGTACAGCGGCATATGATAGTTCATTTTAGTTCGCGGCTAGCGAGCCAGCCGATCAGTGACAGTAACGCCAGACCCGTGCTGATGAGTAAAATTCCGGCCATTTCGGTGAGGCTGAAGGCTTCTGCCATCATGAATCTTGACGAAATCAGTGCGACCACCGGCACCCCCAGCACCGACAGTCCAGCCTCCCAGGCGGGTACACTATCCAGTATCAATATCCATAACCACCAGCAAAAACCGGTGCTTACTATCGACACGAATACCAGAATGCCTATATAGCTGGCAGTCCAGGAGGTGTGTCCATCTGGGATGATCAGGGCTAGTATCGCTAGTGGTACTGCGCCAATCAACAGTTGCCATGCGGTCAGTGTGAGCAAATCAAGCGGATGCTGCTTGCGTAGGCGCTTGACCAGGATAGTGCCGACTGACCAGCATAATGCGGCCGTCACGCCCAGAAATTCGCTGAAGAGTGTCGCGTGTAACTGCCATGGTTCGATGATCAGCACCAGACCGACCAGAGTGCTGATAGCCGACAACCATTGTTTTCCCTGAATACGCTCGCCGAGCACCGGCCATGCGATCAATAGCGTCCAGATTGGCATGGTAAAAATCAGCACAGCGGTTTTTCCGGCACCGGCTTCAACCAGAGCCCAGGTTTGAAAGGTCATAAATGCCCCGACCTGACTCAGGCCAATCGGAATAACGGCGCGAAGATTGTCTATTCTGAGTGGGCGACCGGTCAGTTTGAGGGCGATGAATAACACCAGTGCGCCTCCTGCACATCGTTCTGCCGCGAAGACGAAGGGCGATGCATAAGTCAATGCATGTTTCATGATCGGCCAGGTCACACCCCAGATAATGGTCAGGATGATTAGCGCTAACGGCATTAACCAGCGGTGTTGATTGGCAGGCATTTTCGGATTGAATGAATTAAAGGGCGTGCATGATAGCAAAAAATCCATTGAATTCAGATTTTTCCTTTGCATCTGGATGAGCTGACCTGCACACCGCTATCGGGGGGGCAGGCCAGCTCCGCTTATTTGTAAAACAGCCGTTGCGTGGCACTATTCCACCAATTTCCAAGCCAACTGGCTTGCCCCAAGGGAGCTAGCGTCACCAAAGGAATGTCTGCGACTTGTCGGTTTTCGTCACTTAAAATCAAGCGACCTACCGTTTCGCCGCGTTTCAAGGGTAGCGACAGTTTTGCAGACATATCCAGGCTGGGTTTGAGCGTAGCATAGCGTCCCAGTGGTGCGGTTACCCAGATATCTTTGGTGAAGCCCACCGGTATTTGTGAGGGACTTGCTTGATTATTCCGGGTCATGGCTACAATTTGCCCTGCCTGATAAGCAAGATGTGTCTCGAAATATCGATAGCCGTAATTCAACAGTGCCTCCGCAGCCTCTGCACTGGATTTGCGGGTAGAGGAACCCAACACCACCGCAATTAAGGGACGTCCGTTGCGGACGGCAGTCGCATCCAGGCAAAAGCCTGCTTCTTCGGTATGGCCAGTCTTCATTCCGGTTATCGAGGAATCAGTGAAAATCAAGGGGTTCCAGTTCTGCTGAGTGACATGATTGTAAGTAAAACTGTGATCGCCGAAATAATGTAAATATTGAGGGTATTGCAGCATTATTTCCCGGGTCAGCACAGCGATATCTCGTGCGCTTACCAGATGATTTTTGGTGGGTAATCCGTCCACATTATCAAAATGGCTCGCCGTCAAACCAAGTTGACTTGCGGTGACATTCATCATTTGAACAAAACTGTCGGTATTGCCCGCATTGGCTTCAGCCAGCGCAACTGCCGCGTCGTTACCCGATACCACGACCATGCCGCTGATCATTTGTTCCACGGTCGCGGGTAAATTCGGTTGAAGAAACATCGTCGAACCGCCGGCCTTCCAGGCGGCAACGCTAACCGGCAGCTGCTGTTCGAGTTTCAGAGTCCCGTTACTCAGAGACTGAAAAGTAAGATAGGCCGTCATTAGTTTGGTCAGACTGGCGGGGGGTGCCTGTTCGTCTGCCTGACGAGCGGCGAGAATCTGCCCTGAAGCCGGATCTAAAAGTACATACTGGCGTGCATCTACATTAGGGGCATCGGGCATGGCTGGCAAAGATTCTGCGCAGGCACTGACCACCGATAACGCAGCAACAAGAAACGTGCCGAATACACGTAGCGGGGAAAATAAAAACATGAATAACTCCGATATATTAATTGGTTGGTCAAGTCGGCTTCAATGCTCAAGCGCTGGAAGCACTGGCATGACAGTCCGAGTAAGGTGTAATCACCTGGGGCGCCATTTCACGCCCGTTTTGTTGTTAACGGTTGATTTAAACATGGTTAGGAAACAGAGGATGATTCTTAAAATTCACCAGTCTTTAGAATATTTTAATTTGCAAACTAATAGTGAGGCGGTTTTTCGTTCCCGGCGGGACGTTCATTCCCTGCTTCAGCCAGGGATTGCAGATGATTGGCCAGTGAGCTACAAATCGCTTGAAGCTGATTGATTTTTTGCTGCTGCAGGTAAATAACTTTATTCAGTTCTTCTATCAAGTCTTCTTGAAAGGCTAATTTAATTTCTATATTATCTAAACGTTCTTCTATCATCATGGAGTGGCTCTTCAATGTCTTTTCAGGGGGCAACCCCTTTAATCTTCGCTCACGCCTGAGTCCTGTCACCCAGTATCGGCAGCGCCACCCAAAAACGGCTACCCTGGCCTGCACCTGCAGACTCCGCCCAGATCCGTCCTTTGTGATGTTCGGCAATTTTTCGGCATAACGCAAGTCCGATGCCGGTGCCTTCATAGTCTGCACGCGATTGCAAACGCTGGAATACCTTGAACAGGCGCTGAATCTGGTCTGGGATGATACCGATGCCATTGTCGGCAACGCACAGGCACCATTCATGATTATCCTGTTTGCAACTCACGGTGATTTCCGGTATGCGGTCTACAATGCGGTATTTGACGGCGTTAGCAATCAGGTTCTGCATCAACCTGAGTATTTCATCGCGGCTGGCATGGATGCGAGGCCAGTCGCCATTGATATGCACAATGGCGCAGACTTCAGTAATAGCCGGTTGAAGAAATTTCAGTGCTTCATCGAGCACGGCGCGGCTTTCGATAAAGTCGTGCTGTTCCCCCATTCTGCCGACACGCGAATACTCGAGCAATGCCATCAGCATCTGATCGATGCGTCTGGCACCGTCAATTGCAGTCTTGAAATAGTCACGAATTTCACCTTCGAGCTGAGTGTGCAATTTGATTTGAATCAGTTGCAGGTAGCTTGATATCATGCGCAGTGGCTGACGCATATCATGGGAAATAGCGTAACTGAATTGCTCAAGTTCGGCGTTCGAGCGGGTCAATTCTGCTTCGTATTCCTTACGCTCGGTGATGTCGTAGAGTATGACCAGATGAGTGCCGGCAAAGCTGCCTTGTATCAGGGTGGCACCGACCATGAAGGTGCGTATTGAACCATCCTTGCAGCGAACTTTTACTTCCATTGGCGAAAAAACTTCCTGGGAGTTGTTTGCCTGCTGCAAGTTTTCATGCCATTGCTCAGCTATCCATTGCCGATATTGCGGATCGGGATAAGCGCGTGGCCACCAGTCGGCAAGGGTAGGAATGTCATCCAGGGTATAGCCGATCATCTTGACAAACGCCTGATTCAGGTAGGTGATATTTCCCTGATCGTCATTCAGTGCAATCGGTACCGGTGTTGCTTCGATGATGGCGCGAAACATGGCTTCGCTTGTTTGCAGCGATTCCTTGATACGCACACTTTCAGTGACATCCTGAATGAAACCAAAAATCCTGAGCGGATTTCCCTGGGCATCTGTTTCCAGTCTGCCGATAGAGTGAATTATTTTACTCGGCTGGCCATTGGCAGGGATCATTTCAAATTGATCTTCGTAAGCCCTTCGCTCCCTGATCGAGGTTTCAAGAACTACGCTGATACGATCACGCTGCGGAATGCAGGCCAAAAATACCTCCAGCGGGTAATCCATGTCATTCTCAGGAAGCCCGAACAGCGCCAGGCTATGAGACGAGGCATGAATGTTCCCGGTCGCGATAGTATAAATCCATGAACCCGTGCCACCAATTTGCTGAGAAGTGGCCATTAGTTGGTCACGCAGCTCGAGCTTTTCCTTGCATTGATGTAACGCCTGCTCAGCCAGATTGCACCTGCTGAGATGGTGAGCTGTAGCTAATTGCTGCTGCGCTAGCTGTCGTTTGAGACTGCGATTCCAGAATAGCAGCAGCCCAAAGATCACGACTGCCATTAAGCAGATTAAAATCAACCAGTTCTCCAGTATCATGTTTTCATGTACCTTTGTTGAGTGATTTAATGGATGTTCATTAAAGGTTTGAATCCCAGAATTGCTTTGAGGCTGTTTGCAGTCCGCTGCGCTTCATTCTGGTTTGCATAGGGTCCAAGCATGACACGGGTCAGACCATCTTTCAGAAATACATCGAGTTGTTTTTGTACATCGCTTAACTTGGTACGCATTTGTGACATAAAGCTTTCAGCCGCTTCCTGAGTCTTGAATGCGCCTAGTTGCAGGTAATAATTGTTACTCTTGGATGAAGTCGTATCCAGTGAGGTATTTTTGATCACTGAACTTTCCAGCGGACGGCTTTGCAAGCTATCGGATCTGGTGAGTATGCTGGTGCTGGTATCGGCATTCAGACTTTCGATTTCAATTTCCTTGCTGCCATTACCGACAATGCCGAGTTTGAGTGCGGCGGTATAGGAAAGATCAATCACCCGATCATGCAGAAAAGGTCCCCGATCATTGACGCGTACCACGACTGATTTCTGGTTGGCAAGGTTGGTGATTTTGGCATAGCTTGGAATAGGCAAGGTGGGGTGCGCTGCGGTCATGCTGTACATATCATAGAGTTCGCCACTAGAAGTGCGTTGTCCATGGAATTTTTTACCATACCAGGAGGCGATGCCGCGCTCCTTGAAGTTGCCGGTTGTGGTCAACGGCGTATAGGTAGTACCCAGGGCAGCGTAAGGGCGATTTGCATAACGATGCAGCGGTTCGTTTTTGGGTATGGCATCCGGAATCTTGTCCAGGTTGGGCGGAATATCTTCGCCAGGGCCGTCTCCGGGCAGATAGCCGCCAGGAACGATGGTTACCGGTTGTGCCGGTTCGACAGGCACCGCAGGAGTCGCAGGCTTTTTGGGTGATTCATAGTTGGCACCTACTACCCGATCCTCAATCGGTGCTGGCGTGTTGCGTGTTTGTGTGACGCGTTGTGGTGCATTGCTGCAAGCAGTCAGTATCAGGGTTGATAATGCCAGAATGACTAATCGACTGTTCATGCGATCTCCTGTAAATCAAGTTTTAACCAGATTTTTATGTGTTTCAATACTCATCAGCATGCCAAAGCCCAATAGCAAGGTCAGCATTGAGGTTCCGCCATAGCTTACTAGCGGCAGCGGTACGCCGACCACCGGCAGAATACCGCTGACCATGCCCATGTTGACGAAGGCATAGGTGGCGAAAGTCAGGGTAATGGAACCCGACATCAGGCGTGTAAAGTAGGTGGAGGCGTTTGCGGTGATAATGAAACCGCGTCCGATCACAAAAAAATACAAAGCCAGCAAAATCAGGTTGCCGAGCAGTCCGAATTCTTCTGAATATACCGCAAAAATGAAATCGGTAGTCCGTTCAGGCAAAAAATCGAGATGTGTCTGAGTGCCTTTCAGATAGCCCTTGCCGAGAATTCCGCCGGAACCTACTGCGATCATTCCCTGAATGGTGTGATAGCCTTTGCCGAGTGCATCCTGCGAAGGGTCGAGCAGCATCAATATGCGATGACGCTGATAATCGTGCAGCAAAGACCAGAGCACCGGAGCACTGGCCAGGGCTGCGACGAATAACCCGCTGATAACACGCCAACTCAGGCCGGCCAGAAACAGTACATAAAAGCCGCTGGCGGAAATCAGCATTGCCGTGCCCAAATCGGGTTGGCGAGCAATCAAGCCGACTGGCAGCAGCAACAGCAAGGCGGCGATGAAATAATTCCTCAGGGTCAGGGTGGCTTCGTGTTTTTCAAAATACCACGCCATCATCAGCGGTACGCCAATTTTCATCAGCTCGGAAGGCTGGATGGTCGCAACTCCCAGATTCAGCCAGCGGCGGGCACCGTGGCTAATTTCGCCGAATAACGCGACGCCAAGCAGCAACAACATACCCGTCAAATAAATCGGGACGGCGGTGCGCATCAGATAATGCAGCGGCAGGTTGGCGATTAGCCACATGGCGGTGAGTGCTACCGCAATATTGGCCAGTTGGCTCAAGGGTCGGTTCCAACTCCCATTGTCAGCGCTATACAATACCAGCAGGCTGGTGAGCATCAAAAGCACGATGCCCAGCAGCAGCAACGGGTCGATATGCTCGGTAAATTTCAACCATAGCTGGCGCCTAGTCATGTTCCACTTCCTCATTTTCAGGCAATTCTACCAAGGGCTTGGGCAATTTGCCCAGCAGGTAGTAATCCAATACCTTGCGTGCGATAGGGGCTGCCGTGCCGCCGCCATGGCCACCGTTTTCAGCCAGTACCACCAGCGCGATTTTGGGTTTGTCGGCAGGGGCAAAGGCGATGAACCAGGCATGGTCGCGGTGGCGTTCATCTATTTTGCTGGCATCGTATTTTTCCCCCTGCTTCATGCCGACCACCTGTGCGGTACCTGTTTTGCCGGCAATGCTGTAAGTGGCGCCTGCAGAAGCGGATACCGCCGTACCGCCAGGCTGAGTGACTGCAGCCATCGCACTCTTGACCAGTTCCAGGTGAGCCGGGTCGAGTTTCATGTCGACTTCCTGATGGGCTTCGATCAGGCGGCTTTCATTGGTGCGCGAACTGCGAATTTCCTTGACCAGATGGGGCTTGTAACCAATGCCGTTGTTGGCGAGTGTTGCCGTTGCATAAGCCAGTTGCATGGGGGTGACCAGATTGTAACCTTGTCCGATGCCGACAGAAACCGTGTCACCGGCATACCATTTCTGCCGGTAACGCTTCATTTTCCACTCTTGAGAAGGCAACAGCCCGGAGGTTTCACCTTCCAGATCAATACCGGATTTTTTACCGAAATTGAAGCGCGACAAGAAATTGTAAATATTGTCTATGCCCATTTCCGTGGCCAGACCATAGTAATAGGTGTCGCAGGAAACGACGATGGATTTGAACATGTCGACGGTGCCGTGACCGCCTTGTTTCCAGTCGCGGTAGTGGTGACTACTGCCGGGTAAGTTGAAGTAACCGGGATCGCTGATGGTGCGATTGGGTGAGCGTATGTTGTAATACAAACCGGCCAGCGCCATGAAAGGCTTGATGGTAGAGCCGGGCGGATATTGTCCACGCAATGCGCGGTTGTTCAGCGGAACATCCGGTGAATTGTTCAGTTCATCCCAGCTTTGCGGATCGATGCCGTCGATAAACAGACTGGGGTCATAGCCCGGCTTGCTGATAAAGGCCAGCACTTCGCCGTTGGACGGATCGATCGCAACCAGTGCGCCGCGATATTTACCGAAGGCCTGCTCGGCAATTTCCTGCAATTTTGCGTCTATGCTCAACACCAGGGTATTGCCGGAAGAAGGAGGGGTGCGTGACAACATGCGTATCGCTCGCCCGCCCGAATCTACTTCGACCTGTTCGACGCCGGTTGCGCCGTGCAATTCAGTCTCATAGCTTTGTTCGAGTCCGGTTTTACCAATGTAATCAGAGCCGCGATAATTGGCCGCCAGATCGTTTTCTTCGAGCAGATCGACATCAGTCTGGTTGATCCGTCCGATATAGCCGATCAGGTGGGCGGTCTGCGTGCCATATGGATAGTCGCGAAACAGCCGCGCCTTGATTTCCACGCCCGGAAAACGGTATTGCTGTGCGGCAAAGCGCGCGACTTCTTCCTCGGTGAGCCGGTTACGAATCATCAGTGTTTCAAAATTGCGGCGTTCGGCCAGTAGTTTATTGAAGCGCTTGCGATCCTTGGGCGTAATATCGACCAAGGTGGAAAGTTCGTTTAAGGTGGATTCCAGATTGGCAGTGTTGCTGGGGGTGGTTTCCAGGGTATAGCCGGAATAATTATGTGCCAGCACCAAGCCGTTGCGGTCGAGGATCAGGCCGCGATTAGGGACGATGGGAACGATCGAGATGCGGTTGCTTTCTGCCAGCGTCTGATAATATTCATGGCGCGCCACCTGCAGATAGACAAAGCGCACCAGCAGGATCGCCATCAACACCAGCACAAAGCCGATGCTGATCGCCAGTCGCAGCCGGAAGTAGAAAATCTCGCGCTGATGATTCTTTAATTCGACGTGCTTGTTCATTCACGATCCACGCGTATCTGACGTGCAGCCTGAAATATCATTCCCAGCGGCACCCAAAGCAGGGTGGAAGTCAGGCAGCCCAGGAAATAGGCCCACATGACATAACCATTTACCTGCCAATAAACCATGGCATACACCACATAAGTCAGTGCCAGAATGCCGAATACCTGCGTGGTCTGCTGACGCAAATCAAACATCTTCAAGCGGTGATGCAACGCGATACCGCCAAAAGCCAGCAGGGTATAAGCCAGCGCATGCTGACCAAACAGACTGGCGTCGGCCACATCAGCCAGGATTCCCACCGTCCACGAAAGACCGATACCAACGCGCAACGGTTTGTGTGCGCACCAATACAGCATCACCACCGCGACAAAATCCGGACGCAGCAATAGCCAGACCCCTTCCCAGGGCAGCCCGTTCAAAAACAGCGCGATCAGCACGCTGGTCGCGATCAGCGTAGTGCTGACCGGCCGCTGAATTTCCGGATTGAGAGGGGTTATGTAGGTCATTGTTTTTTTTGTCTGTTTTTTGGATGTGGTGCGACAACAGGCTCTTCGGCGGGGCGTTTTGGCAAGACTGGCAGGCCTGACAAGATCAGCAATTGACGATATTTGTCTACGCCTGCCACTGGCAGGCAGATAACCCTGGCGAAGGGATAGGCAGCGTCGCGTTCGATATTGATTACCTTGGCGACCGGAATACCTGGCGGATAGATGCCATCTATACTGGAGGTAACCAGCAGGTCTCCGTTTTGTACATCAGAACTGATCGGCATATAACGCAACGACAACTGCGTGGTGTCGCCGGCACCGAACACCACCGTCCTCAAGCCGTTGCGCAGCACCTGAACCGGGACGGTATGGTCTTTCTCGGTGATTAGTGTCACTTCGGAAAGCCAGGGGTAGACGCGGGTAATCTGACCGACGATGCCCGTGTCATCCATCACCACTTGACCTGCCTGCATGTTGGCATTTTCACCTTTGTCGATCAGTACGCGTCGCTTGAATACATCGCGCTCTGCATAGACAATTTCGGCCGATTGCGTGACGAATTCGCTACGTCTGGGTAGCGACAGCAGATTGTGCAAATGCAGGTTTTCTTGTTGCAAAGCCAGCATTCGTGACAATTGTGCAGCATCTTTGGCATGCTGTTGATGCAGCGATTTATTGTCCTCTACCAGGCTTTGCTGAGTAACAAAAAAATTCCCTGCCTGTTGCCACAGCAAGCCCGGCATGGTCGCGAGCCGCTGTATAGGCGAAACCAGCACCGAAAGCACACTGCGCGTCGATTCCAGATAGCGATAGCGTGCGTCAATGAACATTAGCAGCAAGGAAAGGACGATAAAAAATACCAAGCGCACTGCCGAGCTTGGGCCGCGATTGAAAAACGTAAAGGATTGAGTGTTGTCCATTGTTAAAATGGGGATTAGGGAGCCAGTTTGTGGTTAAAGTTACGGCTGCAATCTGCTCCCCGTGAGCTCACTCGGTGGTGAAAATGCTGGTTGATTTGTTATCCATGCTTTCCAGGGCACGTCCGGAACCTCTGACCACGCAAGTCAAGGGATCCTCGGCGATTAGCACCGGCAAGCCGGTTTCTTCCATTAATAAACGATCCAGATCACGCAGCAATGCACCGCCGCCGGTCAGCACCATGCCTTTGTTAGCGATGTCTGCACCTAGTTCGGGCGGAGTTTGCTCCAGTGCAATTTTCACGGCACTGACAATACTATTCAGCGGTTCAGTCAGCGCTTCGAGAATTTCGTTGCTGGAAATGGTAAAGCTGCGTGGCACCCCTTCGGCAAGATTGCGCCCCTTGACTTCCATTTCGCGCACTTCGCTACCCGGAAACGCAGAACCGATGGTTTTTTTGATTTCTTCGGCGGTAGGTTCGCCGATCAACATGCCGTAGTTGCGACGGATGTAATTGATGATCGCATCGTCGAACTTGTCGCCGCCGACGCGCACCGAACCGGAGTACACGGCGCCGCCCAATGAAATCACGCCCACTTCGGTCGTGCCACCGCCGATGTCTACTACCATCGAACCGGTCGCTTCTTCTACCGGCAGTCCGGCACCTATCGCCGCAGCCATCGGTTCCTCGATCAGTTCCACGCGGCGTGCGCCTGCCCCCACTGCCGATTCACGGATGGCGCGACGTTCCACCTGGGTGGAACCACAGGGCACACAAATCACGATGCGCGGACTGGGGCTGAAAATACCCGCCTTGTAGACCTTGCGTATGAATTGCTTGAGCATCTGCTCGGTGACGGTGAAGTCGGCAATCACCCCGTCTTTCATCGGACGAATCGCGGTAATGTTGCCTGGCGTGCGTCCGAGCATCTGCTTGGCCGCAAGGCCTACCTGTTGTATTACTTTTTTACCGTTAGGCCCGCCTTCCTGCCGGATGGCAACCACCGAAGGTTCATTCAAAACGATGCCTTGTCCACGCACCCAGATGAGCGTATTAGCCGTGCCTAGGTCGATCGCCAAATCATTGGCAAAGTAGCCGTTCAAAAATCCAAACATGTCTGATCCCGAATAGTCAAAGAGGTGTGTCAATAAACCCCTTTATGATACCCTATAAGCCTTATTCCCATTAAATTTTTACTATGCTATTGACTAATTCAGAAGTATCCAAAATTGCCCGCCTGGCGCGACTGGCGGTGAATGACACAGAAATCGAACTGGCACGCACTCAGTTATCAGATATTTTTACGCTGATCGAGCAAATGCAAGCTGTTGATACCAAAGGAATTTCTCCTATGTCGCACGCTCAGGATGTCTCGCAGCGGCTGCGTGCCGATGTGGTTACGGAATCTAATCAGCGCGAATTATTTCAGTCTATTGCCCCGCAAGTTGAAGCGGGACTTTATCTGGTTCCGCAAGTTATCGAGTGAAAATCACCATGCTTAATTCAAATTTGCAGCAAATTGGCAGTGCTTTACGCAAAAAAAACATCTCCAGCGTCGAATTGACACAACTTTATCTGGAGCGTATCGCCACTTATAACCCGCAATTAAACGCCTATATTACCGTCAATTCGGAATTATCCCTGGCTCAGGCGCGTGCAGCGGACGAAATGCTGGCCAGCGGGCAGGCTCAACCGCTGACTGGCATCCCGATTGCGCAGAAGGACATCTTCTGTGCCAAGGGGTGGCGTACTACCTGTGGTTCGAAGATGTTGGAAAATTTTATTGCACCTTATGATGCGTATGTGATAGAGCTATTCAATCGCGCCGGTGCGGTGAGTCTGGGCAAGACCAATATGGATGAATTCGCGATGGGTTCTTCCAATGAGACCTCCTATTTTGGTCCGGTAAAAAATCCGTGGAACCAGGAGTATGTGCCGGGGGGGAGTTCAGGCGGCGCGGCAAGTGCCGTAGCGGCGCGACTTTGCGCGGCCGCCACTGGCACCGATACCGGCGGTTCGATCAGACAACCGGCCGGTTTATGCGGTATCTCGGGACTTAAACCGACCTATGGCGTGTGTTCGCGCTATGGCATGATCGCTTTTGCTTCCAGTCTGGATCAGGCAGGACCCATGGCAAGAAGTGCTGCCGATCTCGCCCTGTTGCTGAATGCGATGGCGGGCTACGATGCGCGCGACTCCACCAGTTTGCAGCGTGACAAGGAAGATTACGCTCGTGAACTGGATAAACCACTGCAGGGTTTGCGCATCGGTCTGCCCAGGGAATTTTTCGCAGCGGGGCTGAGTGAGGATGTCGCCCAGGCGGTTGAGGCGGCGCTCAACGAATACCGCAAATTGGGTGCGGTGATCGTCGATATCAGCCTGCCCAATTCCCAATTGGCGGTGCCGGTTTATTATGTGCTGGCACCAGCAGAAGCCTCCAGCAACCTGTCGCGTTTCGATGGCGTGCGTTATGGTCATCGCGCCGCCGACTACAAGGATCTTGCCCAGATGTACGAAAAAAGTCGTGCCGAGGGCTTCGGTGCCGAGGTGAAACGGCGCATCATGATCGGCACCTATGTGTTGAGTCATGGTTATTACGATGCCTATTATCTGCAAGCGCAAAAAATCCGCCGACTGATCGCACAGGATTTCACCGATGCTTTCAAACAATGCGACGTCATCATGGGACCGACCAGTCCTTCCACCGCCTTCAAATTTGGCGAAAAAGGCGACGATCCGGTGCAGATGTATCTGTCCGATATTTACACCATCGCGGTGAATCTGGCAGGCTTGCCGGGTATGTCCATCCCCTGTGGTTTTGGTGCAAATGCAATGCCGGTAGGTTTGCAGATCATCGGCAACTATTTCGAAGAGGCGCGTATGTTGAAAGTCGCGCATCAATATCAACTGGCGACCGACTGGCACAGTCGCGCCCCGCTGTAAGGACGCTATATGACTTGGGAAATCGTGATCGGGCTGGAAATACATGCACAGCTCTCTACCAACAGTAAAATATTTTCCGGCGCCGCGACTGCCTTTGGCGCAGAACCCAACACTCAGGCGGATGCGGTGAGCATCGCACTGCCCGGCGTGCTGCCGGTGCTGAACCGGGGCGCGGTGGAACGGGCGATTAAATTCGGACTGGCGACCGGTGCGCATATTGCGCCGCGTTCGGTGTTCGCCCGCAAAAATTACTTTTATCCAGATCTACCAAAGGGTTATCAGATCAGTCAGTTTGATCTGCCGGTGGTAGGGCAGGGGAAATTAACGATTCAGGTGCCGGCTGCCGGTAAAACGGCTGCCTACCAGAAAGTGGTACGCCTCACTCGCGCCCATCTGGAAGAAGACGCGGGCAAATCGCTGCACGAAGATTTTCATGGCATGACCGGCATCGATCTGAACCGTGCCGGAACGCCGTTGCTGGAAATTGTTTCCGAACCGGACATGAGTTCTGCGGCCGAGGCGGTGGCCTATGCCCGGACACTGCATTCTCTGGTGCGCTGGATTGGTATCTGCGATGGCAATATGCAAGAAGGTTCCTTCCGTTGCGATGCCAATGTTTCGGTACGCAGAGCGGGTGCTGCTCTGGGCACGCGACGTGAAGTCAAGAACTTGAATTCTTTCCGTTTTCTTGAGCAGGCGATCAACTATGAGGCGCAATGGCAAATTGATACGCTCTTGAATGGCGGGGTGATTCAACAGGCCACGGTGCTGTTCGATCCGGACAAGGGCGAGACGCGCATGATGCGCAGCAAGGAAGATGCGCATGATTACCGTTATTTCCCGGATCCCGATCTGTTACCGCTGGATATTGATGTTTCGTGGATTGAGCAGTTACGCGCCACGCTGCCGGAGCTGCCGGAGGCAAAACGTCAGCGCTATGTCAGCGAACTCGGACTTTCCCCTTATGACGCGGCTATTTTGACCGATTCGCGCGAAATGGCGGATTATTTCGAGGCAACGCTGGCTCAAGTACCGGATCAGGCAAAACTATGCGCTAATTGGCTCAATGGAGAAGTCAGCGCGCAATTGAATCGCGATGGGCTGGAAATGCAGCAATGTCCGATTAAAGCCGTGCAATTGGGCGGGATGTTGCGACGTATTGCAGATGGCACGATTTCAAATTCGGGTGCGAAAGAAGTATTCCGGGCGATG
>CAIRBC010000334.1 GCA_903876685.1 uncultured Nitrosomonadales bacterium
GATATAGGGGGCTACTGCCGCCACCATGTTCATATGATCGATCGCCGGAATTTCCAGTGCCGTGATGAAGGCCGGGGGCAGGTTGTCCAGATCGCCACCCATATTTTTAAATACCCGCCAGGCATGATCTTCCACTTGATAGTCTTTGCTGCTGCCGTCCATCATGCGCTTCTTGCGGGTATAGAACCAGGAAAAAGGCGGTTCGATGCCGTTAGAGGCATTGTCGGCAAAAGCCAGCGAAATGGTACCAGTGGGTGCAATCGACAATAAATGACTGTTGCGTATGCCGTACTTGCGTATCTTGTCCTTGATTTCTTCAGGTAGCCGCGAGGCGAAACGCGGGCTGGCGAGATATTGTTCGGTATCGAGCAGCGGAAACGCGCCGCGTTCGATGGCCAGATTGATGGAAGCGAGATAAGCCTCGTCGCGCATGAAGCAGGTCAGCTTTGAGGCAAACTGCCGCGCCTCCACGGTATTGTAGGGTAGTCCCAGCATCACCAGTGCGTCGCCCAGTCCGGTAAAACCCAGACCGATACGGCGTTTGTTTTGCGCTTCCAGTTGTTGCTCGGGCAGCGGCCAGGAAGTGACATCCAGCACATTGTCCAGCATACGAACCCCTACGTGCACCAACTGCCGGAACTTGTCAAAATTAAAAGTCGCATGGGTGGTAAATATATTATCCACCATACGGGTCAGGTTGATCGAACCCAGGCAGCAGCAACCGTAGGAAGGCAAGGGTTGCTCAGCGCAGTTATGTACCACCAGACCATTGGCGTCGAAGGCATGCACCTGTGCAACCGTCACGTCATAGACCTCTTCAAAACATTCCTCTTCCAGGGATAGCACAGAGGCCACAAAACGCTCTGCAGCCAGTTGATGCTTGTGCTTGGCAAGCAACTTATCCAGCTTTTGTTTTTTATCGCTATCCTCAAAACCGATTAATTCGGCATAACGGGCAATATTCTGGTCGCTAATGATTAATTCATGCAGCGCCTGACAGGGATATTTCCTGAAGCCACCCTTGCCATCGGGTAAGGGTTTTATGCACTCCAGGCGACGATTCTGGTAAATGGTGGAAACGATCCCCAGACGCTGCAACATGCGCTGCACCGCCTCGAGATTGGCCAGCTCAATTTGTGTAAGCCGTATGCTGACCCCATATTCCTGTGAATCCTGTATCGAGCCATCGGTATCAAACATGCCCCGCAGCACACCGCGTTGAAAATCAGAGGAATCGGCTTCAATCGCCGGAGAGCATCGTTTGTTGCCTGGGGTTAATCCCAATTCCAGTGCCAAGGTGCGCAAACCACTCAATGCCAGGCAATATTCACCACTACCGGCATTTTGCCAGCCGATGAACTCGGCGCGCTGCGTCAAGGATCGCGCCGCAGTTTCGGCTGCACGCATTACATTGGAAACCCCGCTGGAAGAATACATGTTAATGCCGTTTGCGACTTTTAAGGCGGCCGCGTCCCAGACGCTCAGCACGGCTTTGTCGTTTTTCAGCATGCCATCGCCGATCAGCAAGCCGATCAGATAACCTTCAAGTTCATTGTGTACGCCGCTCCAGCACTGGATGCTGCGGTGATCGTGCAACAGGATTTGTTCACCGGCTTGCAATTCACCTGCTTTGACCCATTCTGTTTCAAGATTGTGGCGCGTCATTTGACTAACGCGCAACACCGGATGGTCTGCGGTCAGACGCAAATTATGTCCCTGTTGTGTTTTCAAGCGCAAAACAGCTTTCGTCCCGGTGTAAAAAAAGCCTTCAGATTCGGTCTGATAGCCTTTGCCGTCTACCATTGCCATGAAGGGTTTACCGATCAGATCCCGTACCTGACGCGCCCCCTGCTCAGTCATCACCCAGGTATCAATCGTCACACAGGGATTGGTGGCTTCTATCACCTCGATATACGACAAGTTGTTGTCGCGGTTCATCAGGTCGATGAACAATACGCCAGGCTCGGCATGGTCATAGGTGCTTTCCATGATCTGTTTCCACAGGTCGGCAGCCGGGATTTTACGATATATCCATTTGCCGTCGGCACGCTGCACAGCACCTTGTTCCTTGAGTAAAGCCGAAGGTTCTGCAATATGCACCAGTTCGAAATGCAAATTGCTAGCCAAGGCGTGCATCAACTCATCGGTAACACCCACCGAAATATTGAAGTTGCGCAAATCGCCCTGGTCTTTGGCATGGATGAATTTTTCGATATCAGGATGGTCACAGCGTAGCACGCCCATCTGGGCACCGCGCCGGGCACCCGCAGATTCCACTGTTTCACAGGAACGGTCGAACACGCGCATGTAGGAAATCGGCCCGCTTGCCCGGGAATTTGTGCCTTTGACCAAGGCACCTTCGGGACGGATCGCTGAAAAATCATAGCCCACACCCCCACCGCGCCGCATGGTTTCTGCGGCCTGTTGCAGTGCATCATAAATCCCCGGCTTGCCGTTGCTAATGCCGGAGATTGCGTCACCCACCGGTTGCACGAAGCAGTTAATCAGGGTGGCCTGTATCTTCAGACCCGCAGCAGAGTTGATTCGACCCGCCGGCACCAGGCCGTTTTCCTGGCCGAGAAAAAACTCCTTTTCCCATTTTTCACGATCTTCAGGTTTTTCTGCCTGCGCCAGTCCCCGCGCCACACGATGTCGCACGTCACTCACAGAACTCTCTCCTGGTTCTGCATATTTTTCAAGTAAAACTTCTATGCTGATTTCTTGCGTCATGGTGTTGCTCCGATAAATGTTCAGGTAGGCAGGCAGTATCGCCTTGGGCAATTAATGCTGTGCCATCAAAGAAAACAAGAGGCATCGCACCGGTACCGACCGTGCGTCATGCGAAATAATGAGTAGGTTTTAGTTGGGGAAGATATTGAAGCTAAATATTTTTTATTAAAAACCACGATATGACTCCGTACAAATCACTAGGTCAGCAATGACCATAAAACACTACATTTAGTATCAAGCAATATTATTTTTACTAATTCTAGTGTTTTTAGATATTTTTGCAAGCAATATATTTGCAATAGAAAGTTGACTTGGAATGCCAGTTGGGTTAGTTGAATAAGCAAAATTTATTAACAAACTTGTGCAACTACGCTTGCCAAGAGCCGGACTTTTACGCTTTAATGAGCGACAGATTTTTCATGGAGCATGCATGGGTTTGATTGATTGCGTATTTGAGGAGATTTTTTGGAACAGTGGTTTCGTGATTTTGACGATTGTGACCGGGAGCTGGCTGGCGAGATTATTGGCGGGCAGGTTGGCTACTGAAAAAACTGCAAATTGTATACTTCACGCGCTATCTAACGGGCATGGCAAATTGCCACCCCTGATGATGAAACCCATCATGCCCGTTTCCCTGAGGAACCCACTAGCCACTCCACTAGGTTACCAAAAGACAGCAACCAAGTGGCTGGTTATCTCCCCATCCCTACCCATGAACCTCCATTTCGTAGGGTGCGCTTGCGCACCAATTTCATCGACCCTAGCC
>CAIRBC010000335.1 GCA_903876685.1 uncultured Nitrosomonadales bacterium
ATCGCTTTGTCTATAGCGACGTTTGCATCGGTATCGGTATCAAATGCTCAGCAGCAACGATATTACAACAATGGGCAGTACGTTGGTAGTTCACAGACGCGATCTAACCAAAGCGGCACAACAACCCAATATCGTGGGACTAGCGGTCAAAATTACGGCAGCACTCAGACGAAGCAGACGCCATATGGAAGCAATACCAACGTTTATAATGGTACTGGTCAAAGACAAATGCAGATTCAACGAAGGTGAGAAAATACTTTTTTTGACGGAGTAGGGCTCTCGTAAATTATATATTTCCGAGAGCCTTTTTTTAAGTTTGATAAGTGCGTTCAGTATTTATCGTATTGCGAAAGTTTGTCGTGCTGTTTCGTTGCATCCGTGCGTTTCTAAATGTGGCTTCAAGTTGTCTTTATTATATTCGCACCCGCCAAGGCGCTTCGCTTTTTAAGTGGCTTCTTAAAGTTCTAACTCACGCCGCGGTAAAAAAACGGCACTACGAACCGCGACTGCCTTCACGCCGCCGCTGAGCATGTACATGAACCCGCGCTTTTATTATTAGAAGTTGCGAAGGAGTTGCCGAAAAAATGTTTTCGTCTGAAAGATATCGATGTTATTCAATCCAAAACGGTATCTGGAGCGCTGTGGGTGTCGCTTACAGCAGTTTAGATGCTGCTATTAGAGATGCCGACAATAAAAGGAAAAATAGTCGCTCGTCTGCGATTATGGTGGTTTGTCAATTAAACGGTAACGGTGATCGTGGAAGCGTTGTTTATACTGCAGGTTAAACTGTTTTTACATGAGCAAGTATTTTCTGATGCTCTTAACATCATTAATTTTCTGTTTGCTCGCGGATTAGTCGGGCTGAATAATGCGGTCTAGTCGCTTCGATTGTGCCCTTATTGAGCATCGTAAAGTCACAAGTTGCATATTCTGGTTAGCATCAATCAGCAAAACGGAATACAATCACATTTCTCATTTCCTGCAGGAAATGGCTCTTAAAGGAATGGCTATTCGTGCGCGGCAATGAGGTGTAGGATTTCGGGAAGAGTCTGGGAGAGCACATCATGGATCATTGGCATAAGCGGGTAATTGTAATTATCGCGGTGGCTGCGATGTTTGTTGGATCACGTCAGGCGCACACCGCTAAGTCAGATGGCTACATGTGCGATCAAATCAATATGTCCGTCGATTCAGACTTTGTGTGTCGTGCGACTGATTCTCGTCCAAAACGACCAAGAGGAGTCAAAGCTGGCTGTCCTGTTACAGGTCCACAGCCACCGAATTGCTATTGCGACCGATTTGATGGTTGCGGAGATAGACTAGGGGCTTTTAGCTTATCCCAAAAGATGACGTGCGTTCCTGCGACTGATATTAGGGGTCCTGATGGACAATACCATCAATATGCGCCTTACGAACTTGTGTGGGATGGTCAGAGCACAATGATCGTTCTACCCGTTGGTGGTGGTGGTGAGGGAAATTCCATTCCTGTAAAAATCCTCTCAAAGATGAGAGTGTTGATGCAATCGAGTGGTGGTGCTCAAGCTTACAAGGTCATTCTTGATTTTGAGGGCGGCTCTGCGGCTTATAGCTATGGTCGTGTTGACAAATGCATCGTGAGGTAGAAATACGTCCACGATCACAGATATTATTTAAGTTTTACATTATAAGCGTTCTAGATGCAGTGCGGCTGGTATGAAAAAGCGATACTTTGTGTCTTTAATTACGAATCTGTCAAAATATAATTGCTCGACACATGATGCTTTTCTCACAAGAACATTCGTGATTGCTCTGCTGCTGTTTGCGTTTGTTCATCCATCGTTTGGGCAAGGAAAAAGGGTTATCCCAGGTCAGGCACGCGATTACGCTTGTTTCAATTATATTGTCGAAGCAAAAGAATTTGTCGGAACAAGTCGCAGAGGAATTCTGCATAAAGTAGCGCTTCGATTTGGCGAGAATAAATGTCTTGGTCGCCGACCTAGTAATATCAAGTGGGAAAAAACAACATCTAGTTCGTATGTCTTCTGTTCTA
>CAIRBC010000336.1 GCA_903876685.1 uncultured Nitrosomonadales bacterium
CGTCGTGAGGGTCGCACCCTTGGGAGGGGGGGATGAGTACCGTGTTGAAGTCTTCGACGGGAAACGTGGGCGAAATGAGCATGAAGCTCGAGTTCACCAAAAATCTCAATCATGTCATCAACAAGATACACGCCACCAATAATATTGACGAGATCATGCTGGATGTCAGCAAGGACATCTGCAACTTGTTTAATGCGGATCGACTGACTATTTATGTGGTTGGCGAAGATAATGCCTCGTTGGTTTCCAAGGTCAAAACCGGCCTGAATTCCTTCAGGGATCTCAAATTGCCGATTGCCGAACAAAGCGTTGCGGGTTACGCGGCTTTGCATAAGCGACTGCTTAATATCAAGGATGTCTACGACGGTCAGGAACTGTTTAACTACACCCCGCACCTGCGCTTCTTGCAGGAAGTGGACAAGCGCACTGGCTATCGCACCAAACAGATGCTGGTTGCGCCGATTCTGGATACCGCAGGTGATCTGGTTGGCGTGATTCAGGTCATTAACAACAAGGCTGGTGCTTCTTTCCCGGTGATGGTCGAAGAAGGTGTGCAG
The DNA here is from genome assembly GCA_903876685.1 of uncultured Nitrosomonadales bacterium. Classification (GTDB taxonomy): domain Bacteria; phylum Pseudomonadota; class Gammaproteobacteria; order Burkholderiales; family Gallionellaceae; genus Gallionella. The sequence continues at coordinate 558 of CAIRBC010000336.1, forward strand.
GAGTTGGCACAGAGCATGGCCGTGGCCTTGCGTAATCGTCAGCAGAGTGCCACCGTCAAGACCAAATATGACCATCTGATCGCGAACGCGGTACTCTCTTCGGCAGAATTTGAACTGGCAACCCGCACTGCACGGCGCAAGGGCATCGATATAGAAGAAATTTTAATTTCCGAATTCAATGTCACTACAGTCGCGCTGGGCAAGGCGTTGTCTACCTTCTTCGGGGTGCCTTACGAACCTTACAAGGCAGATCGCATCAAGCCCACCGAATTGCTGAAAAATCTCAAGCGTGATTATGTGCAAAGCAGTTACTGGGTGCCGATAGAGGAAAGTCAGGATGGTCTGGTAATCCTGACTACCGATCCGGAACGTATTCATGCCTCGCGGGTAGTCAATAATATTTTCCCGAAAAATCGCCTGATTTACAAGGTTTGCTCGCAACATGAATTTAAGCAGACCCTGGATTTGTTCTATGGCGGAGGCGGAGCCACCGATGGCACCGGACCGCTGGCAGGCGACGAATCTACCATGGACGATCTGCTCACCAGTTTGGGCGGAGACGAGGAAGAAAATGCAGGCGTCAGTCAGGAAGATGTCAGCGCTGCAGCCGACAACGAGTTGGTTAAACTGGTTAACAAGATCATCGTCGATGCTTACCGCATGGGGGCATCAGATATTCATATTGAACCCGGACCCGGCAAAGCCAAGACGGTGATAAGATTACGCAAAGACGGATCGCTGTTAAATTACATTGAAGTGCCGTCTACTTACCGGAACGCGCTGGTAACGCGTCTGAAGATCATGTGTGACCTGGATATTTCAGAAAAGCGCAAGCCGCAGGATGGCAAGATCAAGTTCAAGAAATACGGGCCGCTGGACATCGAATTGCGTGTCGCGACCATACCCTCACAGGGCGGTGTGGAAGACGTGGTGATGCGGATACTCGCCTCCGGTGAACCGTTGCCGCTGGAAAAAATGGGTTTTTCGGCGCGCAACAACGAATTGATTCAGACTACCGTCAGTAAACCCTATGGGTTGTTTTTCGTGTGCGGTCCAACTGGCTCAGGTAAGACTACCACGCTGCATTCAATACTTAAATTTATCAACAAGCCTGACACTAAAATCTGGACTGCCGAAGATCCGGTGGAAATTACCCAAAAGGGCTTACGCCAGGTGCAGATCAACAAGAAGGCGGGGCTGGATTTCGCGACCATCATGCGCGCCTTTTTGCGAGCTGATCCAGACGTGATCATGGTCGGCGAAATGCGTGACAAGGAAACTGTCTCTATCGGCATCGAGGCTTCGCTGACCGGTCACCTGGTGTTCGCGACACTGCACACTAACAGTGCACCTGAATCCATTAACCGCTTGCTGGATATGGGCATGGATCCATTCAACTTCGCCGATGCCTTGCTGGGCATTTTGGCGCAACGTCTGGGCAAACGGTTATGCGGCGACTGTAAAAAACCGCATATTGCCTCAGCAGACGAAATTAAATTGTTGTTGGCCGAATACAGCGGAGAATTAATGAATACCGCAACCTGGAAAAAAGACCCGGTGGCAGCGAGCAAGGCTCTATATGCAGAATGGGTTAAATTGTTTGCTAACGACAAGGGGCAATTCACGCTTTATGAACCGGTAGGCTGCGAAAAATGTACGGGTACCGGTTATCGTGGCCGGGTAGGGCTGCACGAATTACTGATAGGTACTGATCCGATCAAGAAGGCGATCCAGGAACACGCGCGCGTTGCCGAGTTACTGGCGATCGCGCTTGATGAGGGGATGCATACGCTGAAGCAGGACGGCATGGAAAAAGTCTTGCAAGGCATTACCGACATGCATCAGATTCGAGCGGTCTGTATAAAGTAGGGAGGGCTATGAATTCCACTGCAAATTTGCGGCATCGCCTCAAGGAACTCAACGAAATCGGCATTGCGCTGTCCCAGCAGCGTGATATAAACAGCCTGCTGGAAACTATCCTGGTTGCGGCCAAGCGCATTACCAATTCCGACGCGGGTACGCTGTATTTGCATGAGGCGGACAAGCAGTTGCTGTGCTTTGAAATATTGCGAAATGATACCTTGAAAACTGCGATGGGCGGAACCAGTAGTGTCGCGATCACCTTCCCGCCGATCAAGCTTTATGATAGCGACGGCAATCCCAATCATAACAATGTCGCCAGCCACTCTGCGTTAAGCCGCGAGACGGTCAATATTCCGGATGCTTATACCGCAGCCGGCTATGATTTCTCCGGAACCAAAAAATTCGACGGCGCAACCGGTTATCGTTCACAGTCTTTTCTCACCGTACCGATGCTGGATCATGAGGATCAGGTCATCGGCGTACTGCAACTGATCAATGCCAAAGATCAGGAAAGTAGCAAAATAGTGCCGTTTTCCAAGGATGACCAGCAGTTGCTAGAATCACTCGCCTCACAGGCCGCGATTGCGCTCAGCAATCGCCACCTGATCGTGCAGTTGGAAGAATTGTTTGAATCGTTTATTCGCATGATCAATGCCGCAATCGATGATAAATCGCCCTATACCAGCGGTCATTGCGCGCGAGTACCGGTGCTGACCATGATGCTGGCCGAGGCAGTCAATCATACCCGGACTGGCCCGTTCAAGGATTTTGAGCTAACCGACAAGGATCGGCGAGAACTGAGAATTGCCGGGCTATTGCATGATTGCGGCAAGATCACCACTCCGGTGCATGTGGTTGACAAGGCGACCAAGCTGGAAACTATTTTTGATCGCATTCATCTAGTGGATACCCGTTTTGAAGTGCTCAAGCGCGATGCTGAAATCGCAATGCTTAACAGAAGACTGAGGACAGAGGATAGAGGACAGAGTGAGGCAGAAAAAACGGAGATTATGGTCGAGTATCGAGCGCGGATTCAGCAACTGGATGACGACCGGGAGTTTTTACGGCACTGCAATATTGGCGGCGAAACCATGTCAGTAGAGGCGCAGCAGCGTGTACGCCGGATAGCGGCTTATCAATGGGTGGATACCGACGGCCGTACCAGTAATTTTTTGAGTGCAAACGAATTGGAGAATCTCGCGATACGGGCGGGCACCTTGACTGCCGAAGAGCGTGAAATCATCAATCATCATATCGTCATGACCATCAAGATGCTGGAAGCCATGCCGTGGCCGGTGCAACTCAGGAGCGTGACTGAATATGCGGGGGGACATCACGAGCGCATGGACGGCAAGGGTTATCCGAAGGGCTTGAAGCGCGAGCAGATGTCGGTTCAGGCGCGCATGATGGGCATCGCCGACATTTTTGAAGCGCTTACCGCCAAGGACAGACCCTATAAACAAGGCAAGACCCTGACCGAATCGCTGACTATTCTGGGCAAATTCAAGCTGGGCGGGCACATTGACCCGGATTTGTTTGATGTCTTCATCCGCGAAAAAGTCTATCTGGCTTATGCGAACCAATTTCTTTCACCCGAACAGATCGATGAGGTGGATTTAACCAAAATTCCTGGGGTAAAGCAGGAAATGCCGGCGGGGTGAGTTGCGTGCTCAGGTTATACACTGACCCTGGATATTTTCCGGATAAATATTTGGACATCTCGTTCAAAACAAGCAAAATCCAAAAATTATATGCAGGACTGATTGAGGGTGTCAGAATTATCACTTTCCGTTAGAAATTTTTTGATTTACCTGACATTCAGAAATTCAAAACAAAAAAGTCTATTGTCACAATATTCAGTTGGATTTTTCCTCGCCATGGCTGGATAAGGATACACCGAGCATCAGGCTGGGCAGGTTTTTCATGGTAAGCAGCTTGCGAAATCCGGGTAGTATGAGATTCGGTTCGGGTTCCGCTTGGTC
>CAIRBC010000337.1 GCA_903876685.1 uncultured Nitrosomonadales bacterium
CACTGTCCAGCCGGCTTCCGGCAAAGTGCTGACCGGTGGCGTCGATGCCAACGCACTGCAAAAGCCGAAGCGATTCTTCGGCGCTGCCCGCAACATCGAGGAAGGCGGCTCGCTGACCATCATCGCCACGGCCCTGATCGATACCGGCTCGCGCATGGACGACGTGATTTATGAAGAGTTCAAGGGCACCGGCAACATGGAAATCCATCTGGATCGCCGTATGGCCGAAAAACGCATTTATCCCGCGATCAACATCAACCGCTCCGGGACGCGCAAGGAAGAATTGCTGATCAAACAGGATATCCTGCAAAGGATCTGGCTGCTACGCAAACTGCTTTACCCGATGGACGAACTGGAAGCAATGGAATTTTTGCTCGACAAGATCAAAGCCACCAAAAACAACGCGGAGTTTTTTGATTCCATGCGCCGCTAGACCTTCACCAGGCTTTGGGATTGAGCACACCCTGGATTAGTATCCTTGGATATACTGTTTTTTATCACGATTACCGGCATAGCGGCTTTGCTGACCAGGCTGTTGCTGCGGCATTTGAAAAACTTTGATGTGCCGAATGAGCGTTCTTCGCATACGCAGCTTACCCCCAGAGGGGGGGGCATCGCGATCATGCTGGCGTTTTTGCTGGCGCTGATCTTCAGCGCTCAGCTGCCGGTTGACACACGCTCGTTTTCGGGTTATCTGCTGGCGGCTTTTTTAATTGCAGCCATCTCGCTATATGATGACTTCAAGCGGCTTTCTTTCAAAATAAAACTCGCCGGTTTCCTGCTGGCGATGTTGCTTGCAATAGGTTCGGGCAATGTGATTGCTCCTGGGTTAGGTTGGTGGCTATTGACTCTGCTGTGGATGATGGGACTCACCAATGCGTGTAATTTCATGGATGGACTGGATGGTTTGGTGGCCAGCACCGCCGTGATTGCCGCCTTGTTCCTGGCAGGCATAGCCTTTATCCAGGGCAGCCATAGCGTTTATTGGATGGCACTGTCGCTGGCGGCCGCCACAGCCGGATTTCTATTCTACAACTGGTCACCGGCGAAGATTTTCATGGGCGATGTCGGCAGCACCTTTATCGGCTTTACCTTTGCGGTACTGGCGGTTGCCAACTACAATGAAGCGCAGATATCATACCTGGTGTTGCCGCTGCTGTTTTTTCATTTCATTTATGACACCGCTTTTACCTTCTTTCGCCGCTTGCTAAAAGGAGAAAATGTCTTCACCGCGCACCGTTCACATCTTTATCAATTGCTGAACCGTTCGGGTTTTAGCCACCAAAGGGTGACGCTAATTTACGCTGCAATGGCGCTAGCTCAGGGGGTGATTGCTCTGTGGATGGTCAATCATCCTGCCGTTGCACCGTTGCTGGTAGGCTTGCCATTGCTGCTATTTTATGTATTTTATGCGGTTTGGGTGTTACATAGAGCCAATCACTTGCTTAAATGAAGCGATTAGGCAGTTTTACACGTCATGCGCCTTCATAAACCGGCCAATAAACGCTAGAATCTACTTTTTGCAACTGAACCTCAAAGGAATATTATTATGTCGATGTCTGACCGCGATGGCTTTATCTGGTATGACGGCAAACTTGTGCCGTGGCGCGATGCCACTACCCATGTGCTGACTCACACGCTGCATTATGGGATGGGGGTTTTTGAAGGAGTGCGCGCCTATAAAGCCGCCAGTGGCACGGCCATTTTCCGCTTGCAGGCGCATACCGACCGTCTGTTCAATTCTGCGCATATTTTTCAGATGAAGATGCCCTATGACAAGGCGACCATCCTGGAAGCCCATCGCGAAGTGGTGCGCGTCAACAAGCTGGAATCCTGTTATATACGTCCGATCTGTTTTTATGGTTCCGAGGCGATGGGTATTGCCGCGACTACCCTGAGCACGCATGTCGCGATTGCTGCCTGGCCGTGGGGCGCTTATCTGGGCGATGAGGGCATGCAAAACGGCATCCGCATCAAGACTTCCAGCTTCACCCGTCATCATGTCAATGTCAATATGTGCCGCGCCAAGTCAGTGGCGACTTATACCAACTCGATACTGGCGCATCAGGAAGCCTCCAATGACAAATACGATGAAGCGCTGTTACTGGATGTGGACGGCTATGTCGCCGAGGGCGCGGGTGAAAACATTTTTCTGGTGAAAAAGGGCAAGCTGTATACGCCGGATCTGACCTCCTGCCTGGAAGGTATCACGCGCGACTCGGTGATTACCCTGGCACGCGAAATGGGTCTGGAAGTAATCGAGAAGCGTATTACGCGGGATGAAGTATATTGTGCCGACGAAGCCTTTTTCACCGGCACGGCTGCCGAGGTAACCCCGATCAGGGAACTCGATCAGCGCAGCATCGGCTGTGGTACTCGCGGCCCGATTACCGCCCGGCTGCAACAGGCATTTTTCGATTGTGTTGCTGGCAAACATCCGCAACACACCGACTGGTTAACTTACATTTAAAGGGGAATTGCAGTGAGCGATAACAGATGCATTGAAGTAACCGCCAAAGACTTGCCGCTGACCTGTCCGAGGCAAAGCGAGAGCCTGTGGGATGCTCATCCCAGGGTGATGATACCGTTAAATCATGGCGGCGACGCACGTTGCCCGTATTGCGGGACACTATATCAATTTAAGGGTGAATTGCCCGTGCATCACGCCTGAGATGCCTGCTTAGCTGACAGTGCGCAAAATACTGGTCATCAGTCCCAGTTGGGTGGGGGACTGTATGTTGATGCAACCGATGCTGAGGCGTCTAAAACAGCGTCATCCCGGTTGCCGTATAGACGTGTTTGCCCCCCCCTGGACTGCGGGGCTATTGCAGGCAATGCCGCAGGTCAGTGAGGTCATCACTAACCCGTTTCCGCATGGCGCGCTGCAACTGGCGGCGCGCTACCGGTTGGGCAGGCAACTGCAAGACTACGCTCAGGCAATTGTATTGCCGAACTCGTGGAAATCTGCGCTGCTGCCATTTTTTGCACGTATACCGCACCGCACCGGCTTTATCGGAGAGACACGCTATGGTTTGCTCAACGATGCGCGTCGTCTGGATAAAACCTTGCTGCCGCTGATGGTCGAGCGCTTTGCGTATCTGGCCGAAGACGCGCAAGGGCAGCTTCCGCGTCCGCTGGAAAACCCAGCACTGGAAATAGCAGCAGCGCAGCAGCAGGCCGCGTTAATAAAATTGCAACTGACACTGGATAAACCGGTTGTCATATTTTGTCCGGGTGCCGAATATGGCCCGGCCAAGCGTTGGCCTGCCGCCAGTTTTGCAGCTATCGCGCAACGACTTCAACAAAAAGGTTATGCGGTATGGCTGATCGGTTCTGCCAAGGATCGACCGGTCGCCGAAGAAATCAATCAACTGGCCAGCGGAAATTGCCATAACCTGTGTGGCAGCACCGACCTGACTGACGCCATTGCCTTGTTGTCTATGGCAGCACTGGTTCTCAGTAACGACTCTGGCCTGATGCACCTAAGTGCAGCGCTAGACCGACCGATGCTGGCACTGTTTGGCTCCAGTAGTCCGCAGTTTACGCCACCCTTATCTGACAAGGCAGTAGTGATCAAGCACGAAATTTCGTGCAGTCCGTGCTTCAAACGGGTATGCCCGCTGGGGCATTTTGACTGTATGCGGTTAATTTCACCGGATAGGGTCTGGGACAGAGTGACGGCCCTGCTTCCTGGTATAGGAGGTTTTTGAGAGGGGGTTATCAGAGGCTGGGGTCACAGAGGCTGGGGTCAGGTCTTGTGATGCGACTACCAGCGCATCTGATGTGTTCCAGGCTTCGCCACCTCCTGGCGGGCTCGCCGTCATTGCCGCCGAATCGAGTTCGCTTTACTACGGACTGCCAGTTCGCTTCCGGTTGCTCTCCACCCCACATCACTGTGACGCAGTTACCTTCAGCTACGGAGTCTTGGCTTACTCCGACATGGACTTACAGCATGCAGTTTGCGCACCTTCACGGGCGCACTAGCAGCCAACTTGCTGGCAAAAGCAATTCGCGAGCAAGCTCGCTCCTACAAAAAACGCAAATTATATCCGCGCACGCCCACAAATATGTGCATAGACTCAATTCCGGCGGGAGGCCTGTTCCAGCAAATAAGTAATCAACGATCGCAACTTGCCCGGTTGTATTGGTTTGTAGAGCAGATGCACGCCGCTTGCGCTGGCCTGATTCAACACTTCAGCGCTGGTGTCTCCGCTGACCAGTACGCAGGGAATCAAATTATTCTGCTGCGCTCTGATTAGTGCAATCACATCCAGGCCGTTGGTCGCATTGCCCAACTGATAATCACTGACAATAAAATCCCATTTCAGACCGCTGGCCAGCAATTCCTTTACCTCAGCCAGTGACGCTGCAGCACTTACCTGACAACCCCAGCCAGCCAGAATACCGGCAGTACCCGAAAGCACCGCAGCATCATCATCTACGGTCAGAAAGTGCTTGCCTGACAGTATCGACACTCCCCAGTTAGCCCTTGGCTCGACTGTTTTTGAACTATGTTCAGGACGGGGCGCTAATGGCACTTCCACCGCAAAAACCGACCCCTTACCAGGGGCTGAACGTAAATCAATCTTGTGTTCCAGCAGTTTTGCCAAACGATTGACGATGGCCAGTCCCAAACCCAAGCCCTTGTTAACATCCAGTTGCGTTTGTTCAATCTGGAAAAACTCGCGAAATATGTGCGCCTGATCTTCATTAGAAATGCCGATCCCTCTATCTCGCACCTCAATCTGCAAGCGACTGCCGCGCTTTCGGCATGCCACCATCACGGTGCCATTCGGTCGGGTATAGCGTATGGCGTTACTCAGCAGATTGACCAGTATGCGCTCCAGCAGCATGGCATCGCTGGTGACAAAATAATCACAAGGTCTGAACACCAAGTGTATATGCTTGACGCTGGCCAGCATCTGGAAATTGGCTGCCAGCGATTCCAGAATATCGCTGACACTACAAATGCGCAATTGCGGTACTACCGAACCCGCATCCAACTTGGAAATATCCAGCAACGCATTCAATAACTCGGAAAGCGACTCTACCGATTGACCGACCTGTTCAACCAGACGCTGTTCACCGGTGCCCGACAACTTTCGCTGTAACTCGCTCACATATAGCCCCAGCGCATGCAGCGGTTGACGCAAATCATGGCTGGCTACCGCCAGAAAATGGCTTTTGTCATGGCTACCACGCTCCGCCTCTTCCATTTTCTCACGCAACGCAAAAGTTGCCTCGTTGATGCGATTCTGTAAAATGAGTTGCTCCTGTTGCAAATGCTCGGTAGAGCTATTCAAACCCTCTGCCAGCGTAGCCAGTTCGCGTACATCCGTATCCATAATTACCCGTGTATCGAGCTTGCCAGTCCCGATGAGCTGCACGGCATCTGAAAGTTTCTGAATAGGATGCGTAATTCTACGGCTGACTATATAGGCAACATATAAGGTAATCAGCAGGAATAACAGGGTAATCGACCCCGTCACCCATAACATTCTGGTCTTGTAGCGTTCCAGACGTGACCGTGAGATTTCCATGAAGGCCATGCCAATCGGTTTTGCGGCAACCGGAGTAACGATTTCGTCCAGGGTGATCTGCGCTGGAACGATGGCATGGGCAAGCCATAGTTCATGTTTGGCAGAGGAACGTAATTTGACCACTCCTGGCGTATGCAAAACGGACGACAAATTACTACCGATTATCTCATGCTTGAAAGACTCGGAAAATTGACCTTCGTTTAAAAGTATTTTGGCCTGTGCATCCACGATCAGCACGCCGCGCACATCCTTACGTTCCAACGCCGCTTTGGCGATATTTTGCAAAAAAAGCTGATTATTTGAAAATACGGCGTACTCGCTGCTCGAAGCCAACTGACTGATGAGCAGTTCACCATTTTCCTGCGTATCCAATTCCATATCCGCGAAACGATCATGCAGAAAATAAGTTTCCATGCCTGCGGCCAGCAAAATCAAGGGCAAAAACATTAACCAGACCACATACTGGCGGATGCTGTATTGATTCACCGTTTGAGCTCCTTGCTCATGCGCAAGCGTATTTCCTCAGGCGTATCGATAATGATACCCATGGAATGCGCGACCTGCTGATTAACGGCGATACTATACAATTCGGAATATTGAGGGTCAGGCAACTGCCGATCCTTCGCATACACACTTAGCGCTTGTGCGGCTTGCAAGCCAAACTGTTCAGGCGTAGAAAAAATCGCGCAAAGCGCACCTGCATTCACATAAGCCTGCGAGATACCCACCATCGGGATCTTGTAGCGATAACTGGTCAACAGAATATTGCGCATATTATTCGCGCTGTAAATCTCACTATCCGGAATAACCAGCAGCACCTCACTGTTATTCAGGATATTTTCCAGCGTACTGAAAAGCAGTTCACTAGAGCGTACCGATTGGGCGTTGATTGACATGCCGCGCGGCAAACGCGGCAAGGTAATATGCGCTTCCGGAGAATACAGCATACCCACCACACTATGTGCGGGTAGCGCCGCCTTGATGAAATTGAATTGCCTGTCCCAGGATTGATCCAGATAGATGGCCGACATCGGTGCCCGGTGCGCAGACTGAGCAAACAGTCTTTCGCGCAGCATCTCAAAGTTCGCTCGAGTAATCATCATGCTCAACAACGGCACTTCATAATCACTGAGGGCAGACTCGGTGGCTTTCATGCCTGCAGCGACGACCAGATCAAACTTCCTGCTGCGTGGCAGACTTTCGCCGACCTGCGAGACTATAATCGACACATCTGAACCTGCCAGCGCATTCTTGAAGGCCTCAGAGAATTGCTGATAGGGCGCAGTGCCTTCACTCAATAGCAGGTGGACATTCAGTGTTTCTGCCTGAACACTCGGGATTTGCAGCAAAAATGCAATTAGCGCGCAACAGCCCAGCCTCCGCCCGTTAAACAGGCAGAATCTCAACAATTGTTTGATTACGCAAATTGGCTGACGGCTAATTTAGCTCTCCCTGAACCTTAAAATCCGAACGTTGCACTCAGATAGGCGCGGCGTTTGTAATTGGTTTTAGTGGCATAGTCAACGTAATGATCAGAAAGCGCATTTTGCAAAACCAGTGCGATTTCGCCGCCGTTGGCTCCCTCTTTCTTGCGCTGCCATGAACCCAGCCGTTGCGCGAGCCGCACATCCAGATAACGGGTCAATGGTTGCAAGGCTGTAGAATCCAGAATTCTAACCGGATCGGTGTGGTAAAACCCGGCACCTAATTGCGTTCCGCCGGAAAATTCCTGACTGAACAACAAGCTAGCACTGTTTTTCGGCACGGTCTGATGAAATCTATTCGCATAAGCGACTAATTGATCATTCAAAGGTGCATAGGATGACGTGCGCGAAGGCATCGCACCGGCAACCTGATAAGCATAATTCATCGTCAGCTTGCTGCGCGGCGCAAGCTTGTAATTCAGAGTACTTTCCAAACCGCTGTGATAAGCATTGAAATCGCTATGAAAACTGCCATAAAAGCTAGTTTGTGGAGAGACGGTATTCGCCGGATTCAAGACAGGATCAAACCAGATGATGTTATCGATCTGATCGTGATAGGCTCTGACATCAAGGGTGGAACCTGCATCGTCCATTTGGCCGACATAACCAATTTCCCGAGAAATTGCGTGCTCCGGACTCAGCCCACCGGCTGACAAAGTATCTATCCATTTCCACTGTATACCAGCCACCTTGTCAAGCAGAAGATACTGACTTCCCAGTTCCTCCAACATATCCGGGTTGCGATAAGCGACTGAAAGACCTGCGCGCAGCGTATGCCGAGGTGTTAAATGATAATTATAAGAAATACGCGGCGATATACGCGTTTGATCAAGCGCATTTTTTTCAACCATTGCGCCGATATTAACCAGACTTTGGGGAGTGATGCGATATTCGTCATGCGCAAATAGACGGTATTCTCGCCAGTTTAGCGTCGCAACCTGCAAATTATTGGGAGAATCTACCTGATCCTGGCGCATCCCCATTCCCCATACCAGGCGATTATCAGGACTGGTGGACAGGGTATGCTGCAATTCAATATCGTTACGATTAATAATTGCATCGTCTGCAACCAAATAACTCTTGGAAGCAATCTGATTCAGTTTACCGTCGAGCGGTACCGTATACCGGTCATCTTTGCTATTACGTCCTATATGAAAATAGTTGAGCTGCAAATCGTTGCCAGTGCCCGCAGTATGTAACCACACAAGCTGTTCGAAATCATCGCTCACCTTCTGGTTGCGCAAGGTTTTAAAAAACTGGCTGGTCGACGCTCCCGTTTTGCCGTTTCCCAGTTGCAGCACGGAGTCGCTGTAACCCAATCTGACATCAAACGTGTCTGTGCCACTCGGGCGGTAACTGAACTGTGCATTAGCCAATTGTGTGCGACTGTTATCCATGAGCGGAATATTCGGGTCGTTGGGTGGTGTATCCAGACCAGAGTCGCCGCGCGTAGCCAAGGTCACCCGATAGTCAAATTGCTCAGCCAGATTAGCAAAACGGACTACGGCATCAGAAACACCACCCTGCCCCCACCTGGCAGAGGCCTCTGCCTTGGGTGAAACTGCAGGACCAAGGGTAATAATATTGATCACACCCAGCACGGAATTAGAACCATGCGAAGCGGCTGAGGCACCGCGCACCACTTCAATTTTGTCAATGTCATTGATATCCAGCGGAAGTTCGGCCCAGTTCACCTCACCGGTCGGCGGCAGGTAAATTGAACGTCCATCCACCAGCACCTGCATCCTGCGCGCATGGGGATCCGTGTTACCCGCATAAGATACGATAGGCGTGTGTCCGTCCTGATAACCCACATACATACCCGGCACCAGCTTGAACAGATCAGCAATATTGCGCGCACCGGAGGCCACGATCATGGCGCGATCGATGACCGTCATCGCGTTAGGCGTTTCTGAAACCGGCTGCGCGAGCCTGGAAGCGCTCAACACGACCGGGAATTCCTGGAAAAAATCCTGCTCTGCAGGATGCTCTGCGGCCCACAAGCCGCTACTAAGCAGTCCTGACAAGGCGATACACTGTTGAAAATGATTCATGAACTGCCTCTCCTGATATTCTTTAATTATGGTTACCATTGTTGCAGGGGCAGGATACGCAAGCACCCTCCCCTTTTTGTCTACTCAATTTTGCAGTCGCCGGGTGTGCTTGCGTAGCCGTTGCGATCTATCAATGCTACAGCGCACCCTATTGATATTATTATGAATACTCTGGCATATTAGCAGCAATAACAACATTTGCAAAGATTGCGTGTAAACGAAAAAAGGGCGCGATATATCGCGCCCTTTTCTTTAAAAACAGACTGGCTGTTATTCTGCGGTTGCCTGCGGGATCAACACCTTCATCGATAACTTCATGCGTCCCTTGTCATCTACTTCCAGCACCTTCACACGCACCATCTGACCTTCCTTGAGATGGTCGGAAACGCTATTGACGCGCTCATGGGCGATCTGGGAAATATGCAGCAAGCCATCCTTGCCCGGCAAAATATTGATCAGCGCACCAAAATCCAGCAACTTGACCACAGGGCCTTCGTAGACCTTGCCGACTTCCACGTCTGCCACGATATCCTCGATGCGCTTCCTGGCGATTTCACCTGCCTCGCCGCTTACGCAGGCGATGGTGACATTGCCGCTGTCATCGATATCAATAGTGGTACCGGTTTCTTCGGTCAGCGCGCGGATGACTGCCCCGCCCTTGCCAATCACATCACGAATTTTTTCAGGATTGATCTTGATCTTGATCATGCGCGGCGCAAATTCAGAGACATCGACACGCGCCTGAGGAACAGCCTGCTTCATCAAACCGAGGATATGCATGCGGCCTTCACGCGCCTGAGTCAGGGCTGCGTGCATGATGTCACGGGTGATGCCATTAATCTTGATGTCCATCTGCAACGCGGTAATACCGGTTTCAGTGCCCGCCACCTTGAAGTCCATATCACCCAGATGATCCTCGTCACCCAATATGTCGGTCAGCACCGCAAAACGGTTGCCTTCCTTGATCAGACCCATCGCGATACCCGCCACATGAGCCTTGAGCGGTACGCCCGCATCCAGCATCGACAGACAACCACCGCAAACCGATGCCATCGAACTGGAACCGTTGGACTCGGTGATTTCGGATACTACGCGAATCGCATAGCCAAAATCCTCTTCACTCGGCAAAACCGCGACTAGCGCACGCTTGGCCAAACGTCCGTGGCCGATTTCACGACGCTTGGGCGTACCTACGCGACCGGTCTCGCCGGTGGCATAAGGAGGGAAATTATAATGCAGCATGAAGCGGTCGGCATATTCACCTTGCAGCGCGTCAATCTTCTGTGCATCGCGCATACTGCCCAGGGTTGCAACCACCAGCCCTTGCGTTTCGCCACGGGTGAACAACGAGGAACCATGTGAACGCGGCAATACGCCATTGCGTATGGTAATCTGGCGCACGGTACGCGTATCGCGACCATCGATGCGCGGTTGACCCGATAGAATCTGGCCACGCACAATCTTGGCTTCGAGCGAACTGAACAAATCATTCACATGATTTTTCTGACCGGGCACCGAGTCAGGCGTGATTACCGCAGCCAACACCTGCTCATGAATGGCTGCAACGGCTTCGGTACGCGCCTGCTTGGAACGTATCGCATAAGCTGCCTGCAACTGCGTTTCGGCCAGTTGCGCGATTCTGGAAATCAGCGCTTCATCTTTGGCTGGAGGTGTCCAGTCCCAGGCAGGTGCGCCTACCGCATCGACCATTTCATTGATCGCCGAAATCACCACTTGCATTTGTTCGTGGCCAAACATCACCGCACCCAGCATCACATCTTCGGGCAATTGCTGCGCTTCCGATTCCACCATTTGCACGGCGCGATCGGTTCCTGCCACCACCAGATCCATCTGGGAAGTAGCCAATTGTGTCTTGGTCGGATTGAGCTGATATTGACCGTTGGCATAACCCACACGCGCCGCACCTATCGGGCCATCGAAAGGAATGCCAGATAGAGCCAGCGCAGCAGAGGCACCGATCATCGAGACGATATCGGCATCGATTTCACTATCAGAAGACATGACCGTGGCTACTATCTGCACCTCGTTGTAAAAACTTTCCGGAAACAACGGACGCAATGGACGATCGATCAGACGGGAGGTCAGCACTTCTTTTTCACTGGGACGGCCTTCACGCTTGAAAAAACTACCGGGAATCTTGCCCGCAGCATAAGTTCTTTCCTGATAATCCACCGTCAGCGGGAAAAAATCCTGTTCGGGCTTGGCATCTTTTCTGCCGACGACCGTGACCAGCACCATGGTGTCGTCCAGACTGACCATCACCGCACCGCTTGCCTGCCGCGCAATTTCTCCAGTTTCGAGTGTCAGTTGATGATTGCCGTATGTTAATGTTTTCTTATAGTGACTCAAATTTAACCTCTTTGTGGATGGCATGGCGCGCGGCCACGCATTTTGACTATGCAAAAACGAGCCGTAGCCCGCGGGTATTACTTGCGAATTTCCAGACGTTGAATCAGCGCACGATAGCCCGCATCATTCTTGCTCTTGAGGTAATCGAGCAACTTGCGGCGACGGCTTACCAGGCGCAGCAGACCGCGTCTGGAGTGATGATCCTTGGCATTGATCTTGAAATGTTCGGTCAGATAAGTAATACGTGCAGTGATCAAAGCTACTTGCACTTCGGGGGAACCCGTGTCGCTCTTGGTACGTTGGAAATTAGTAACGATTTGCGCTCTTTGCGCGGCGGTAATAGCCATTGGTAATACTCTCCTAAAAAAAGTTTTGCATTTTACCCTTAAAGCCCTTGCTGCTCAACCATTTTCATCGTTATCGTCGCAGCCTGCTTTGCAACGCTGGATAAAAGCCGTTCCGGTGCCAAACGCCGACCCTGCAACAACCCTACCCCGACAAAACCGCAAGCACCATACAAGCTGACGCGACCCTCCTGCAAACCGGTATCCAGACCGAGTCTCTGACCTTGCGCCAGGCGCTTGATTTGCACGAAATCAAGCTGCAAGCGTTGCATGTCGGGCAGTAATGAGTCCAACGGCAACAGCCTGGCATCACGCTCGACGCAGCTTTCGAGCTGCTGTAGAGAGTAAGCATTCTCCAAAGAAAAATGAGCGATTGAGGTACGCCGCAAGCCAATCAGATGAGCACCACACCCCAGGGCAGCGCCAATGTCTTCCGCCAAAGTGCGTATATAAGTGCCTTTGCTACAGCGCACACTAATGTCCAGCGTATCGGCAGAAAACCCATGCAAAGTCAGCTCAGCTATGGTGACCTTGCGCAACTCGCGCTCTATAGTTACCCCCTTGCGGATATATTCATAGAGGGGTTTTCCCTGATGCTTCAGGGCGCTATGCATCGGCGGCAGTTGCTCGATCTCGCCACGAAATTTTTCCAGCACTGCATCTATATCTGACTGCGATACGCAAACCGGCTGGTCGCTGAGAATCTCTCCTTCCGCGTCACCGGTGCTGGTGGTTTGTCCCAGGCGTAACAAGGCGCGGTATGTTTTATCGGCATCCAGCAGCGCATAGCAAAATTTGGTGGCTTCGCCAAACAGTATCGGCAACAGACCGGTAGCCAGTGGATCTAGAGTGCCGGTATGTCCGGCTTTTTCGGCCTGAAACAGCCTGCGTACCTTTTGCAACGCGGTATTCGAGCTCAATTCCAGCGGCTTGTCAAACAACAACACACCATCCAGCGGACGAAAAGTCTTAGCCATCAGTAAAGAGAGCAATGGTTAACGTGAAACCCGCGTAGCGGCTTGCTCTCCCTCGCCCTCTTGCGGGAGAGACCCCTGTCGCAAATTCCCCGACCGAATTGTACCCTATGAACCTTGCCGTAGGGTGCGCTTGCGCACCATTTTGGAGTAAGCGCACCAAGCCAAACCGCTCCCTCCCCCGAAGGGCGAGGGCTGGG
>CAIRBC010000338.1 GCA_903876685.1 uncultured Nitrosomonadales bacterium
ATTGGCAATTTTTTTATAAATCTCGACTCTCTGATCATCCTCCAGCAGCGCGAACTTGACAAGCTAAAAAACCTAAAAAAATCTTGCCTGGAAAAAATGTTTATCTAAAAAGGATATGCAGCATGACCGAATCGCAAATCATCCTCTACACCACTCCCGGCGGCGACATTAAAATTGACACCGTCTTGCAAAATGAAACCGTTTGGCTGACTCAGGAGAAAATGGCTGAACTTTTTGGGGTGCAACGCCCGGCAATCACCAAGCACCTGCGAAACATTTTTGACAGCGCTGAACTGGATGAGCAAGTGGTAAGTTCCATTTTGGAACATACCACTGCACACGGTGCGATACCGGGTAAAACGCAGAGCAAGACGGTCAAGTATTACAATCTCGACGCCATCATCGCCGTAGGCTATCGGGTCAACTCCAGGCGCGCCACCCAGTTTCGCATCTGGGCCAGCAGCATCCTGAAAGAATACCTCATCAAAGGCTTTGCCATGGATGATGTGCGCCTGAAAAAAACCGATACCTGGGACTATTTTGACGAGTGGTTGGCCCGCATCCGGGATATCCGGGCGTCAGAAAAACGCTTTTATCAAAAAATCCGCGATATCTATAGCACCGCCATTGATTATGACAAAAGCGCCGAGCAGGCACAGTTGTTTTTCAAGAAGGTCCAGAACAAAATGCTCTGGGCGATTAGCGGCAAGACCGCCGCAGAATTGATCGAATCGCGCAGCAATTCGGAGCTACCCAACATGGGGCTGACTTCCTGGCAGGGTTCAATTGTCCGCAAGCCGGATGTGGCCACTGCCAAGAACTATCTGCAGGCCGATGAGATTAAAGACCTCAACGAGATTGTCACCATGTATCTGGACTATGCTGAACGGCAGGCCCGGCAGCGCAAGACCATCACCATGGAACAGTGGTCGGAAAAACTCGACGCTTTTTTATTGTTCAATGAACATGAGCTCTTGACCCATGCCGGAAAAGTAAAGGCCGAGGTGGCCAAGCTAATCGCCGAACAGCGCTATGAAACATTTGACAAAAAACGCAAAGCCGAAGAAGCCTTGGCCGCTGATCTAGAGGATCTGCAAGCGTTGGAAGCGCTTGAGAAACGACTGTTAGGACATAATTCGTAGGGTGCGCTTGCGCACCAGAATTCATGATGCATTGCAAATGGTGCGCAAGCGCACCCTACATGCTGGAGAAACGACTGTTGAGGAAAGCATGATTTTTAGCAAAGAAAGCGATTTTGAAAACGCACTGATTGAAATTCTCTCCCACAAAGGCTGGGAAAAGGATGTTATCAAGTATCCATCTGAAAAGGACTTGATCAAAAACTGGGCGGATATCCTTTTCAAGAACAACCGGCAAAAAGACCGTCTGAGTGATTTTCCTTTGACCGACAGTGAAATGCAGCAGATCGTGGAGCAGATCATCAGCTTGCGCACTCCGCTCAAGCTGAACGGCTTCATCAATGGTAAGTCCGTGTCCATCACACGGGACAACCCGGATGACAAACTTCACGATGGAAAAGAAATCAGCCTGGAGATTTACGATCGGCAGGAGATAGCCGCCGGCAAGAGCAGCTATCAAATTGTTCAGCAACCCCAATTCCCCACAAAATCAAAAATACTGGGCGACCGCCGAGGGGATCTGATGCTACTCATCAATGGTATGCCGGTGATTCACATCGAACTCAAGAAAAGCGGAGTGTCTGTCAGCCAAGCCTATAACCAGATCGAAAAGTACGCAGACAATGGTGTCTTTACCGGCCTGTTTTCCCTGATCCAGATTTTTGTTGCGATGGAACCCGAAAAAACCGTCTATTTCGCCAACCCTGGCGCCGATGGCAAGTTCAACAAGGACTTTTATTTTCAGTGGGCAGATTTCAACAACGAACCTATCAATGACTGGAAGCAGATTGCCGGTTCACTCCTTTCGATTCCCATGGCCCACCAGCTCATCGGCTTCTACACGGTGGCCGATGAAACCGACGGCGTGTTGAAAGTATTGCGCAGTTACCAGTATTACGCGGCCAACGCCATTTCCGATCGAGTCACCAAGATTGATTGGCAATCTCATGACGGTCGTGGCGGCTATGTCTGGCATACCACTGGCTCCGGCAAAACCATGACCAGTTTCAAGTCGGCGCAACTCATAGCCAATTCCAAGGGCGCCGACAAGGTGATTTTCCTGATGGATCGCATCGAGCTTGGCACCCAGTCGCTCCGGGAATACCGGAATTTCGCAGAAGAAAACGAAAGCGTTCAGGCCACCGAGAACACCGGCGTCCTGGTCAGCAAACTCAAAAGTGCTAACCCGGCTGATACCTTGATCGTTAGCTCCATCCAGAAAATGAGCAACATCCATGACGATGCTGACGGCCTGAATGCCCATGATATCGTACTGATGAAGGCGAAAAAGATTGTCTTTATCGTTGACGAGGCCCATCGCTCCACTTTCGGGGATATGCTGAAAACCATTAAAAATACCTTTGACTTGGCGCTTTTCTTTGGTTTTACCGGTACGCCAATTCATGAGGAAAACCAGAAAAAACAGAACACCACCTCAACCGTTTTCGGGGACGAACTGCACCGCTACAGTATCGCCGACGGGATCAGGGATAACAATGTACTCGGGTTTGATCCCTGCAAAGTGTTGACATACAAGGATCGTGATTTACGCATCGCGGTGGCACTTACGCAGGCGAAAGCCCAGGATGAAGCAGAAGCGCTGAACGATCCCCAGAAAAAAATAGTGTTTAACAAGTTTCTGGGTGAAGTGAAAATGGCGGGATACACCGACACTTCCGGTTCATACATCGAAGGCATTGAGGATTACCTGCCACAGAGCCAGTATGAGCGCAAAGAGCATAGGCAAAAAGTGGTTGAGGACATCATTTGCAACTGGCTAACGTTAAGCCAAAACAGTAAATACCATGGCATTTTTGCCACCAGCAGCATAGCTGAGGCAATTGAATATTATCGTTTACTAAAAGAAAAGAAACCAGAGTTGAAAATCACAGCGCTCTTTGACCCGAATATTGACAACAACGGTGGGGTGAAATATAAGGAAGATGGCCTGGTTGAAATTATTGTGGATTACAATGAACGTTATGGACGGGATTTCTCCCTCCCTACACATGCGCTGTTCAAGAAAGATATCGCTGCCCGCCTGGCACACAAGGCGCCCCATATACGGATAGAAACAGCGCAGCAGCTTGATCTTTTGATTGTGGTTGATCAGATGCTAACCGGCTTTGACTCCAAATGGATCAATACCTTGTATATGGACAAGGTGCTGCGCTACGAAAACATCATCCAGTCATTTTCCCGCACCAATCGCTTGTTTGGTTCGGACAAACCCTTTGGCACGATCCGCTATTACCGCAAACCCCATACCATGGAGCAGAACATCAGCAAGGCAGTCAAGCTATATTCCGGTGATAAACCGTTGGGCTTGTTCGTTGAGCATCTGAACGAAAATCTAAAAAAGATGAATACCCTCTTTGAGGATATTGCCAGTCTGTACAATCGTGCGGGAGTGCCGGAATTTACCAAACTTCCCGATGAGCTGAGCGAACGCGGAAAATTCGCCAAGCTTTTCCGTGAAGTCAACGCCCATCTGGAAGCTGCCCTGATCCAGGGATTTGTCTGGCGCCGATCCCGCTACGAGTTCGATAACGAGCCAGAGAAACCCAAAACCATCATCGACATTTTATTCGATGAGCATACTTACCTGATTTTAGTCCTCAGATACAAGGAACTGTTTGCAGGCACAGGAAGCGGGGGAGATTCAGGCGATGTCCCTTATGAAATCGATGGCTACTTGACCGAAATCGATACTGGAAAAATCGATGCGGATTACATGAATACCCGCTTTGACAAATACCTGAAAATGCTCGGCCAACCGGGCGTTGATCAAGAACAGTTACAGCAAACCTTGGATGAGGTGCATAAATCCTTTGCCTTCCTGACCCAGGAAGAACAGAAATACGCCAGTATTTTCCTGCGCGATGTGCAACGCGGTGACTCCGATTCGGTCGCAGGTTTGACCTTCCGCGAGCATATAACGGAATATCGATCCAACGCCAAGAATGCGCAGATCAGCGCTCTTGCCGACAAATTCGGGTTGAATGAGTCAACGCTGAGAAACTTGCTGAATTCGGGGGTAACGGAAAAAAACCTCAATGAATACGGACACTTTGCTGAATTGAAGGATTCAGCGGACAGAACCAAAGCCAAAAAGTTTTTTGAAGAACGTGAGGGCACGGCGATTCCACTCTTTAAAGTTAACGTGAAAATCGCTGACTTGCTCAAAAAGTTTATTTTGAGTGGAGGGTTTGAAATATGACGAAGCGCCAAACGGAGTTTTCGGGCAATAGGTATTTTTGTTGCCATCAACATCATTGACGCTGGCTTCAATTCTGGCTCGTTCCGCCAGTTCGCCCAGGTCATGCAGGAAGGCTGATATTGCGACACGGACCGTTCCATCAAGCATTTCGGCATATCTTTTTAAAGAGTGTTCGCAGGATACCGTTTCAATCTAACATAAAATACGTTGGCAAGCTTGCCAATTACGTCAGGAATTAACCTTCACCATGCATAATCGAAGAGTGTTAAGGATAGTCATTTTAAACGCACAACCCGAAAATTTGATGATCCTTGCACTTCGGTCAAGCCAGTTTTTTATCGCTGAATCCTGGTTAATGCCCTAATTCTTCCTCTTCCATGCACATGATAGCAATAATTTCTCCGACCAGTATCGAAAATTTGTCTATCGTCAAAGCAAACGCGCAAGACTGTTCTGGGTGAGGGAAAATTTTCTGTCACCACGAAATCCGTTGATCGTATTGAAACTCCGGTTCTGCCTGTGCAACCATATCCCATTGAGGGACGCTGCACACTTGCACCGAAGCTATTTCCGTCTCCCAAAGTGGCGGCCCACGCGCAGGTGAGATGGTCGGTGGTTGGGTCGGCGAGCCGATATGCCCCAGGATTTTTTGTATAGTGCTGGCGTCGGTAACAAAGGCGATGATCTGCATTTCTGCATGACAGATCGGACAGATTAATGGGAAGACCTCATAGATGCGCGCCAGCAACTGGCTCCACAGATAATGCGACAGGCTCCGACGATGCGGCTCTTCTGCATTCGATACCTGTGGCGACGTTGCGATCATTGCCCCAGGCGCCTGCGCCGTCACAGCTGCCTGCAAGTGCGAGTTTGGCGCTAGTACACCATAATACCGGTGGAGGTGCCATCTTGGCGGCGGCACCAACGCGGCGATCTTTCCGATCATCGCAAGCGGCGTCATCACCAGATCACTCGGCGCACCGGGGCGAGGCTTGGGGTTATGGTAGACCAGATGCCCTTCATCCAGTTGGTGCAGGTTTTGCAGTGCGAAGGGAGGGCGCGCACAGTAACGCAGCAGACGTTCCAGACCAGACCGGTCGTCAGCTTCGATGCGTATCGTGGCATCCAGAGAGAAACCGCCATCATATTTTTGCGCTGCCATCTCGTCGCCATCAGCTTTGTCGATCAAACCGCGTTTGACAAAGAGGCGAAGAATGCGCCGCCGGACTATTGCTTGCACCTGGCGAAAAGCAACATCGTCAAGTACGGATGCCGGATGAAAGACTACTGTTCCGTCAGTGTTGGTCGTGGAATCGAATAACCCCTCGATGATGATGCAGTGAAAGTGGACATGCTCATTCAGAGATGAACCGAAGCGCTGAATGAAAGCAACTGCCCCAAGGCGGGCTTTTGCGCTGCAGCCTGGACTATGTGCGCGTAGGCAGTTTTCCACAGCACGCAGAAAGTGGAAATACGTGATCGACAAGGTGCGCTGCGGTTTCGACCATCCTGCGCGTGTTGCAAGATGGGCATATGCCACGCCCCTTGCAGGAAAATGCGACCAGGAAATCGTGCCCGCAATTTTTGCAACGAGCGCGTGCGAAGCCGAAAGCCAGGATTCCACATTCCAGGTAACGGCGAAATGCTTGTATTACATATGTGTGCGGCAACTCGTCGAATTGTGCCTTCGAAAGCGCCAGCCAGGTTTCAAAATACGCCTGAACAGTACGATACCACAGCGTTAGTTCTGGGTGGCGGCGCTGATAACTTGCGGGTACGGCACATTTGACTGCGTCATCCATGATGGCTACTCCACTGATCGATTCGCTGGAGGCAGTAGCGAAAGGTGGAAGCTCCAAGCTCTGCTGCCATGACAGATAGCTGGGGGACTAGATGTGGTCTCTGCAACTGCGTTAGAGAACGATCGTTCTGTAAAGTTCGCGACCAGTGAGGATGAGGGATAAGGCCCGGCCTTCTTCCAGTCGCCTCCCAACGTGCGGCAATCAACTTTGCGGCAGTCGGGGGCTTGCTGTCCGGCAAGGAGCCGCTGAAGCTGAAAGGCGACCAGGCGCAAGGGTGCCTGAGCCGACATAACTTCCCGATAACTGAAATTAATATTTATATTTATTATATAGTTAAGCCAGTTTCGGAATTCCGAACTTGCTTAGCGAATGCGAAAACTGGCCGAATCAATGGCGATCATTTTCGCATCCGACGCATGGGCATGCGGGGTTGAACATGCCAGCCCGCGACCCGCGAAGTTTGCAAAGCACGATGGCCGTCGCGTGATTTACGGAGAAACCACCCGGTTGGGCGCTGCACGCCTGGCTGCCGAGAACATTACGTTTAATCAGATTCCTTATTACGTGAAGATGCGCTGATGTTCGAACTTAAAAACTACCAGAAAAATACGCTTGCCGCACTCGGGCAGTTTCTGCAATCCTGCCGCAGCATACCGGTTGCAGAGGCATTTCACGCGATTCTGTCCACACAAAACCGGGGCAATGAGCAGTATCAGCCCGTGTTCGATGAAGCGCCTTGCGTATGCCTGCGCATCCCGACCGGGGGCGGAAAAACGCTGCTTGCCGCTCATGCGGTGGCGTTGGCAGGCAAGGCAGTGAAGGATAGCGATGCACCGATCGCCTTATGGCTGACACCTTCGGACACCATCCGCTCGCAAACACTTGAGGCTCTGTCCAACGCCCGCCACCCCTATCGTCAGGCCCTGGCGCATTACTTCGGCGACCGCGTGGAAGTGTGCGATTTGGAAAGCCTGCAAACCATCAGCCCGCACGACGTGGGCAAGACTTGCATCGTCGTGGTCGCAACGATTCAATCCTTCAATGTGACGGACACAGCACGCCGCAACGTCTATTCGTTCTTTGAAGAATTGGCGCCGCATTTCGATAATCTGCCGGGTCATTTGAGCGCAAACCTGGAAAAAGTCATAGCGGCGGATCTGCAAAACCAGCCCTATCTGACAGTTGCCGACCTGGGCCGAGTAAAGTATTCGCTGGCGAACTGGCTGCATCTGCATCAACCGGTGGTGATCGTCGATGAGGCGCACAACAACCGCACCGAGCGGTTTTTCAAGACATTTGGCAGGCTGAATCCTTGTTGTGTGGTGGAACTGACCGCCACACCTGTGGCGGGAAATAATGTGCTTTATCATGTATCGGCTCAGGAGCTGAAGGCCGAGCAAATGATCAAGCTGCCCATCGTGCTGGCCGAGCATCCGGAAGGCTGGCGCGAATGTTTGCGCGATACCGTGTTGACCCGTGACCGTCTGGAACTGATTGCGCAAAAAGAGACGGATTACATCCGCCCCATCGCACTGGTGCAGGCAGCCCCCAAGGGTAACGAAGCAACCGTTGATGTGGTTCGCCAATACCTCATTGAACAGGAGCACATCCCGGAAAATCAGATTGCCGTGGCAACCGGTTCACAGAAGGAGCTGACCGGCATCAACCTGTTCGAGCGCAGTTGCCAGTTCGCTATGTCATCACCGTGGAGGCGCTCAAAGAAGGCTGGGATTGCTCGTTTACCTACGTGCTGGCCTCCTTGCAATCGGTCAACTCATCCAAGGATGTGGAGCAGTTATTGGGGCGCGTATTGCGCATGCCCTACGCCAGACTTCGTGAACAGGATGCACTGAACAAGGCTTACACACACATCGTCGCAGAAAACTTTGCTCAGGCTGCAGCAAAGCTCAAAGACCGCATGGTGCAAAACATGGGCTTTGAGCGGCTGGAAACTGCAGCGCTGATTATTCCACAGCAACCGTTGCCCTTGACGGGCGGTTCAGGCGGGAGCGCAGAACCGGTAATGCCGGATTGCCATATCGCTTTACCAAACATGCCTGACACGCAAAACTGGCCTGAAGAACTCAAGGCAGTGGTGCAAATCCGCGAAACGACACAAGGCGCTACGATCCTGCTGAAAGGCAATATAGCTTCCGATCTTCTGGCTCAGGCAGAAGCATTTATCAGCAAAACCGTGCCGGAAAAAGTGCGGAATGCGGTCAAGGAACAGTTCGATGCGCATCGCGCCATCCGCCAGGCATTGCGCGCACCGGCACAACTGGGGCTGCACTTTTCGCTGATCCCGCAACTTTGCTTGCAACTGGACGGTTATCTCGAAGTCGTCGAAAAGGAAACGCTGGCCGGTATCGGCGATTGGGACTTGCTGGCTCACCCCGTCCAGCTCGCCGGTTTCACGATCCGCGAGAGCATCAATTCATTCGAGATCGACGTGCATGGCCAGCAGGTCAAATATCGCCACATTGACGTGCTGCAGCTAAAATTGAATGAAGTCATCAGTCATGTTTCAGAGCCCAATCTTTGTTTGTACCAAAGCCCAATCCTTTCGCGTATTCGATCCCGCCCAAAATAATGCTGCGAGCATCCTCATACTCAATGCTTATCATCTCCCAATTTGATTTGCGCAACACGGTTTGAATCGACGAATAAGGAAGTCTAGCGTTACAGAAAGTGTTCTTCAAACCCAAGCACAGGGTGTCAACCAGATAAGTACCCAAAATATATTTTAAATTAGGCAACTGCCTAACGATAAAAATTGCAGCAAGTCCTTCATCTTGCCAGCACTCGTTAATAAAGCATTCGTACACAGGGTACTGTACTGCTTTTTTGACCAGCGTAAGCGGTTGCTCCTGATTAATCAGCTGTTCCTTCTCTCGGCAACAGAACTTGTATTTCTTGCCGCTCCCGCATGGACAAGATTGGTATGGGTCGATTTTAGTGATGGCCATATTAAATAATACCATTCATATGCAACGAAGTAATAGATAATTCCTTGAGGCTATTCGCTCAATACAGTTCACGGAAGATATGGAATCAACCCGCGCCGGAAAGCTTCTTCCTGAATCTGCCTTGGTAATTTTCGTGCATCTACAAGCAAACCGTTAACTTGAATTAACCATGCCATTGGGTTGTCTTTCAAACGGCTTGGTAGTGTCCAATGCGCATCCATCACCCCAATGTTTAAGGTGTCCATGATTGATTTTGATTTAGCCGTCCCAGTGCTCGTACTCAAAGAAAAGTGCCGACATAACTCGTCCGCCCGTAGATGCGGAGTTTGACTCATGTCGAATAGAAAGTTGACGCGGCCTAATGTATAAACAATTCCGCAAGCCCATGTATTGGTTTTGCCGGTACTCACAGGCGATGGCCGTTTACGACAAAGTTTGGCTGCCATAGCTCGGCATAAGTCACGGTATTCTTCCGTCAAGTGTTCCAGACAGCATTTATCTGTGAGGGCGACGATTTCGTCATATTTATCTTGAAGTGCTGGCGGCACTCGCTCTGATCCACTCATTCAATGTCCTTATAATATTTCTCAGGCAGTCTGAATCTTTGGTTTTACCCCAGGTTTGTTCGGTGGAATATAACCGGAAATCCTGCAAATGACGGACTCAATTTTTACGCCTTCAATAAATTTCGTCGAGTGGCACAACATTATATGGTTCTTGGTTTTAAGTTCTGCCAAATAGAGGTGTAAATCAGTCAGCGGAATTCCAGTAGCTTCCGCGATTTCATTGTCAGAGGACTCACCATGTTTTTTCAGATGCTGGAGGATTTTATCCACCGCATATAACCGGTTCAGATCACTGGCCTGCGTCATTGTAATTATCCACCCTCTCCCGAAACTCCTTCCCAGGCTTGAAGTGCGGCGCATACTTCGACTGTAGGATCAAGCCAAAACCCTTTTTGAAGGTAAACGTGGACCCAAGCCAAACGCTGAACACCGTGAGCCGGAATTATTATACAGTGAGATAGGCAAGCTGAAGATGGAGCTGGATTGGCTCAAAAAAAAGTCTGGGATTTGCC
>CAIRBC010000339.1 GCA_903876685.1 uncultured Nitrosomonadales bacterium
TACAAATTTTAACGTGAAACACGCGTAGCGATCGTACTCTCCCTCGCCCGCTTGCGGGAGAGGGATGGGGAGAGGGAAACGGACATGGCGGTTTCATTACAAGGGGTGGCATCATTGCCATGTCCGTTAAGTGAAATATTTGTTCAGAATAATCCCTGTTTTTTGTGCAAATGATTCGCTTGGCAATCCGCATGGTTGTGTAGCGACGGGAAAGCGGGCTTTCAGCCCGCTTGCGGCCAGGATGGCCGCCCGCCGAAGAACCGCACGCCCGGGTACTAAATTTTACCTCCTCGCCAGGCGCACATTTGACAAGCGACACTCACGCTATTCATAATCCAAACTGAATTGAATGGTGCTTCAGGCTTCAAGCAAGGTGAGTGAAAATCTCCAGGACAGGTTTTATATAACTTCTGCAAGCACCCGCTCGATTTCCCTGTTAATCTGCCATAACTTTCAACCGGTAAGTTTATGGAAAGCACGCTCTCATTGGTACTGATATTGCTGGCAACCGCCGTTATTGTAGTGGTGTTATGCCGCACCCTGCATTTGCCGGTGATGTTGGGTTATCTGGTGGTCGGTATCTTGATCGGGCCGCATGCCCTTGCATGGATGCCGGATGCTCCGGAAGCCAGGCGCCTCGCGGAATTTGGCGTGGTATTTCTAATGTTCAGCATTGGACTTGAGTTCAGCCTGACGCGCTTGACGGCAATGAAGCGCACAGTATTCGGTCTGGGTGGAGCACAGGTGGTTGCAACCATACTGTTAGTGATGGGAGTGGCTGCGCTGTTCGGGCTGAATTGGCGCGCTGGCCTGGCTTTGGGCGGCGTGCTGGCGATGTCTTCGACTGCGATAGTCAGTAAAATGCTGGTCGAACGTGCCGAACTGAATCTACCCTATGGTCAGCAGATGATGGGAGTGCTGCTGTTTCAGGATCTCGCCGTGGTGCCCTTGCTGATTACCATACCTGCCCTGGCCACCAATCCTGGCGATCTTTCCGCCACGCTGATTTTCGCGATGCTCAAGGCGACCGGGGTATTGCTGATTTTGCTGGTATTTGGTCAGCACTTGATGCGCCCCTGGTTTCATATTGTGTACCGGCAAAAATCATCGGAATTATTTATGCTCAACGTGCTGCTATTTACGCTGGGTCTGGCCTATTTGACCGATATGGCGGGTTTGTCGATGGCGCTGGGTGCCTTTGTCGCGGGCATGCTGATTTCTGAAACAGAATACCGCTATCAGGTGGAAGAGGATATCAAGCCGTTCCGTGACGTGTTGCTGGGTCTGTTTTTCGTGACTATCGGTATGAAACTGGATCTGGGCAGCGTGGCTGTAGAATTGGGTTGGGTGCTACTGGCATTGATTATGCTGATCCTGCTCAAGGCAATCGTTGTGGTTTTGCTGGCGAGAGCTTTCGAAGGGGATTGGGGAGTGGCGCTACGCAGTGCGATAGGTCTGGCGCAGGCTGGTGAATTCGGTTTTGTGTTACTGACGCTTTCAGATAGTCTGCTTAATGATGCAACCCAGCAAATCGTGCTGGCAGCAATGTTACTTTCCATGCTGGCGGCACCCTTTCTCATCCAGCATGGTGAGTCTATAGCCCGGCGCTTCTCTGCCGCTGAATGGACCAGTCGCGCGATGCAGATGCACCAGATTGCAATTCAAAGCATGGGTAGTAGCGCACACATCATCATTTGCGGTTATGGGCGCAGCGGACATGCGCTGGGTGGCTTTCTGGAGGAAGAAAGCCTGCGCTTTATCGCGCTGGACCTAGATTCGCGCCGTGTAAAAGAGGCCGTTGCCAGTAGTAAACGTGTGGTATATGGCGATGCCGCCAAACGCGAAGTGCTGATGGCTGCCGGACTGATGCGTGCCAGAGCGCTGGTGGTCACCTACAAAGACAAGCATTCTGCGCTGGCCATTTTGCGCCATGTCAAGGAGTTGCGTCCCGACTTGCCGGTGGTGGTACGCACCAACGATGAAACCAATGTAGAAGCGTTAAAGGAAGCGGGTGCCGCAGAGGTGGTCGCCGAAGTGCTGGAAGGCAGCGTGATGCTGGCTTCGCAAGCCATGTTGATGGCCGGAGTGCCGCTAAGCCGGGTGATACGCCGTATCCAGGAAAGCCGTACTCGACGTTATGCAGTATTTAATGGTTATTTACGCACCGAACAACCTGAATCCGCTGAAGGAGTAGAGCGGTTGCAGACGCGCTACATGAGTGTATTTCTCAAGGAAAGCTCTGCAGCTGCAGGGAAAAAACTGCGCCTGGTTGGCCTGGATGCCTTGAATGTCGAAGTAAACGCAGTGCGCCGTCGCGGTGTTCGCGGCGCAGAACCGAGTGAAGAAATGTTGTTACGCGCAGGAGATGTGCTGGTTCTGCTTGGGCTGCCTGAAGCGCTGCAGGAAGCTGAGGAAAAATTACATCATGGTAAATATTGAACATTCTTGAATAGCCGCTAACGGGCATGGCAATGATGCCACCCCTTGTAATGAA
>CAIRBC010000340.1 GCA_903876685.1 uncultured Nitrosomonadales bacterium
AAAGTAGCTGTAAAATACACTGGCATAATAACCTTCGTACCTTGAAATAGGATTGTTGTCGAACCATTGGTGCGGGATGCTGGCGTAGAAGGAGTGAAAGAGGTCTTTTAGTCCCTGCAGATCGTTGGCCAGCAGCAGTTCAAGCAACCGCAGGCCATGAGCAAAGCTTTTGCTTACGTCGTCCGTATAGGTCGAAAGCAGGCTGGCGTTGAGGCTGGATTCCACTTCCCTGTTAGGGTAGCCCAACGTATAGACCCAATGACCGAGTATCGGCTGCTCGGCTTTGTGGATGGTCAGATACCCGGCCTGGAACATCAATGCTTCGGGGATGATCTGGTCGACGTCAAAGGTGGAAAGCATAAGGCCGGGGTCAGGTCTTGAAAATACGGTTAAAAACGATCAAGTCAATGAAGTTTGAAAAGTGGCTGTCTGACATAAATGATGCAGTTGCGCAAGCCTGACCCCGTGTCTGACCCCGTGTCAAGCTAAACTGCAGTCTGTAGCTTAACCTATCGGGCAAGCAGGCTCAGCAGATCTTCTGTGGAGAGCTTGCCGCTTACATCGCTGCCGTCCAGCAGACTGTCTGCAAGGTCACGTTTTCTGCTATGCATCTCAACAATTTTTTCCTCGATGGTGTCCTTCGCAACCAAACGGTAGATGGTAACTGGGCGTAGTTGCCCAATGCGATGGGCGCGGTCAGAGGCCTGATCCTCCACCGCAGGATTCCACCAGGGATCCATGTGGATCACATAATCCGCAGCGGTCAGGTTGAGTCCCAAGCCTCCCGCCTTCAGGCTGATCAGAAATACCTTCCCTTCACCAGCCTGAAAGGCATCAACGGCGATTTTCCGGTCTTTCACTGAGGTCGAGCCATCTAGATACTGGTAGCTGATTTTCTGTTCGTCCAGAAACTGGCGAATCAAACCAAGATGTCCGACAAATTGACTGAACACCAGTGCCTTATGGTTATTTTCCAGCAGCTCATCCAACACTTCCCCGAAGACCGCAAGCTTGCTGCTAGGCAGCGCTATTCCCTCGTGAACGAGCAGTGTATTGCAGCAGGCGCGTCGCAGCTTCATGATTTCCGCCAGAACTTTCAAATGCCTGCCGCCCGGTTTTCCCTCCTCTGCGGCAAGTTTTGCGATAGCCTCCAGTCGTAGTGCTTCATAAAAAGCGCTTTCTTCTTTGCTCAACTCCACCTGCAGCCGGATCTCCGTGCGTGCGGGCAATTCCTCCAAAACCCGGTTTTTAGTGCGCCGCAGAATGATCGGCTGAATCAGCTTTTTCAAGTGTAGACGCGCGTCCTGGTCGTTGTCCCTTTCTATAGGCAATATATATTTGCGATTGAACTCCTCCTGGCTACCCAACAAACCGGGATTAATGAATTGAAACAGGTTCCATAATTCTCCCAAATGATTTTCAATGGGCGTGCCGGTCATGATCAGTTTGAATTTGCCCTCCAGATTCATCGCGGCGCGGGAGCGTTTGGTAAAGAAATTCTTGATGGCCTGAGCTTCATCAAGAACCACCATTTGCCATGAAATGGCACCGAGCAATTCTGCCGCATCTTTTTGCTGCAGCAAACCGTAACTGCAAACAACAACGTCGAATTTATCGAGTGTTTGCAATATTTTTTCGCGATTGCCGCCACCAAACAGGATGAGGTTCAAGGTCGGGGCAAAGCGCCTCATTTCCTCAAGCCAGTTCATGCATACCGAAGTCGGTGCGATTACCAGCGAGGGACCCCTTGCGGCAAATTTCAACAGCAGCGCCATTGCCTGGATGGTTTTTCCCAGCCCCATATCATCGGCCAAACAGGCGCCAACTTCCCAGTACGCCAATCGACTTAACCAGCTGACGCCATCCCGTTGATAATCCCGCAGCTCTGCCTGAAGGGTAGAGGGGACGGCAAACTGCTGTTCATCGATATCCTGAAATTTTTGCAGGTGGTTTTTCCAGTCCTGATCTGTTTTGAGGTGCCCCGTTTCACTCGTCAGATTCTCCAGTGCCAAGGCCGCCAGAGGATGAAAGCGCACGCCTTTGCCATGTCTTTCCGAATAACGGTTGAGTTCCTGCAAACGTCTATGGAATTCATGTGTCAAGGCAATGAATTGTCCATCGCCAATTTCCAGAAAACGACTTTTTGTTGCGGCCGTCATTTCCAGCAGCTTTTGCATTTCAACCACCTGCTGATTGTCCAGTTTGAGGCTGCCGGTTGCCATAAACCAGTCTTGCTGTCGTTTGATATTCAGGTGAAAATGCTTGAGTGAGGCTTGTCCCAACAGCTTGAATTTTTCACCTTCAGGCCATTCCAGAATAATTGCTTTTTCCAACTTTCCTAATTCAAAAAGCACTTCCAGGCAGCTAGCAGGATCCTCCAACTCCCATTCATTCGCGTAGCCTGCATTGAGCTGGAGAGTGGGGCATAAACGTACCAGTTGCGCGGCGTTTTCCTGCTCTTGTTTCAGATCTCGAACCGTTTGCAGTTGACCTCCCTTGACTTCGGAAATCACCAGCCTGCCGCCGCTGCCTGGGGCATAATAGGCGCCACCCTTTACCGGTCGCACAAACAAGCTGAGTTTCAAGCCACGACCGGCAGGCAGCAACAGCACATGAATATTAGAATCCGCCTGCACTTCTTCCCGTTGAGTGCCTTCACCCTCGATGTCAGAGTTGATGAGAATGTCAGACGTTAATTTTTCGATGACTTGTTGCACCTTTAGCCTTGCTGAGGCTGGCACGGTGATTCCCTCGCCAAGAATTTCGGCAATGCGATGATAGTCCTCGTCCAGTTTGACCAGTTTTATGCGAGTCGGGGTTTCCTGTATGGCCAGATATTGCTCTCTAGCCATGTTTTTCGTGGGACTGGGAGACAGGCTCAGGATGAAGCCACCCCCCTTTTGCTGCGCTATCCGTAGTTCCGGTTTACCTTTGGTCAACTCGATTTTGGTTTGCCCATCATCCTGAAAAATAAGGGGATGTGCTATCAGTGCATAGAGGTAATTCTCCTTGAAAATGTATTCGGTGTTGGTGTACCAGCCATCCTGATATTGATGAGCGTGAAGATGATCCAGAACTTCCCTGTCCTGTGGACTGAGATAGGGGTATTTGCCACGCTCCAGACATAAGTTTTTCAGTGCAATCGGGCGTCCCTTGCTCCATTTTCCTTTCGCATCAATTTTTTGTTCTCGAGGTGCCGCCGAACAACGGCCGGCGCTATCGCAATCCATAAACCACACCATGCGCAACTCTGAAGCAATTTCGGTTTTGGCGGCAGGCATCAAGGCTTTCTTCGTCGGCTGTTTTAGCGCGAGCAGCGCATCGATGGTTTTTTCCCAGATGTTGGTGCGCTGAACCACTCCCATCAGTATTGAGGAAGTCATCGCTTCCGCCGCTACGGTATTGTCGGTGGAAAGACTTCGGTAAAGTCCCTCCAGTTCGTCATGGAACCACAGGTAGCCATTTTTTTTCGCCAACCCGGAAAGGTTTTTGATGTCCGTTAGATGAACTCTGGCTTTTGTGGGGTTAATCCAGTTGCAGCCGAACAATCCCAGAAAGTTTTTAACGCAGTTATATGAATTGTAGGAGGATATTCCTAAAAAACTGAGCTCTGAAAATATCGACTGAGCCTCTTTTGATTTTCCATTGAGGAAAGCCAGCGGATAATGCAGACATGCATAAACATCCTGATAGGCATAAGCGGCATTATGTTTCACCGTATTCAGATGCTTCTGTACTTCTTCCAGACTTTTAGAGGTATTTTCCTGTAACAGTGCAAGCAGGTAAATGATCCCCGAGAAATTAGTGAAATAGGCGTGACGATTTTTTTCGCTAACCGTTAATTGTATTAAGGCGGTCTCAAAAAATTGAATGGCCTGGGGATTGTTCCCCTCCAGAAATGCCAAAAAACCTTTCAGACAGAGGGCTGTTTCAGCTAAAGCGTATTTATTCAGCCATTCCCTGACCCGTTCTTTCTGCCCACAGAGTAGCCATTTTTCCAATACCGTTTCTTTAAAGGCGTAGGGATATTTTGGGGAATCAGTCATGACCAACTGCTCGATGTAAGCCATGTGGCGTGCTTGGTTGCTGTACTCTAAAATATCCCTTTTTATCGGCTTTTCCAATAGCACCGTGCGCTTTTCAATGGGCAACATTTCAAACCATTCAGGAACAAAGGAACCGGAATGCAGGGATGCAAGCTGTAGTATGAGGTCGTTCAACGGTGCACAAGTACGAAATGATGGTAGATGTTTGGCATGAAAGGGCGCAATATCTTCCTTCCTGCCCTGGTAAAACAACATACGCAGGAAAGCGATGAGCTGTTCCGTTTTGTAAACCTTGGGTGTGACTTCCTCTGGCATATCCAGGATAAATTTCCGCACGACGATAAGGTATTTGTCGAACATTTTCTCTTCAACGCACAACCGGGTCATCAATTCCACTATATTGGGAAGGAGTATTAAATTGCTACGATTACTTCCCTGGAGTAATTGCAGATCACGCAAACGATCAATGGTGGGGCGTAGATTGTCGAATTTTTCCTTTTGGGAACCATCATAAAAATCCTGCCCATCTTCCGCCTTGATGTTTAGTTTCATCAGGCATTTGATCAGTTGAGTCAAATTTATGGTGACATAGGCGATTGAGACTATCTGTAAAATTGCTTTTTCCAGCGCGGAAAGTTGTTCGTAGTCAGCGAGAGCATTGAGTGGTGTTTTCGAATCCATTTTGTTTGCTTCGTGCGCTGCACCTTGAACATAATTAGCTATTTTAAGATAAAAGGTGACTCCTTGGTGGTCTGAATAGCTTCAGGTTCGATTTATTGTTCAATATTTGTAACTACTCAGGTACGCCGAATAGTGAGCGTAGCCCGGATGCACACAGAAGGGGGTCAGGTCTAGCATTGATGCATAGCAGAAGGGGGTCAGCACAGAATGGGGTCAGGTCTAGCATTGATGCATAGGTACATCCTTTTTCGGACGGGAATGGTCGTGCTGTAAGGCTGCAGACTCATTGTGCGCTCTGGCCTGTTACTGCGGGTTTATGGTCGATCAATAGAGGGTTCGCGCGCAACCGTGAAATGTATTACGCTAAGATTGATGCCGCAGATAGCTACCGCTAAGGTGATATGGATGGGAGTGGGAACTTGAGTGAAAAACGATTATGGGAATGGTGTGAATGGTTCATTTCAATTGTCGAAGATCAAGTGAGTTTCATGTCAATAATGCTGAATTTGGACGAAATGAAAATGCGTATTAGTGCATTGATTTTATTCCGCTCAAAATTCGATAAAGGAATACGTATGGAGGCTATCGTCCCTCTCTGCCACCTATTTCTAGCTGGGTCTACACCGCGTAGGGAATTCCAGCAAATGACGGGATTAGGGGAACGCACTGCGCGTTCACTATAATCCAAGCTGCTCGAAATATGAATTGTCAAAAGTGGCGGGCATACACTGCCGGTACAAATTGCATTTCGCTTGATGCACTAAATTTTCAATTGTCTGAACTTTACCCTGAAGCAGCCACTCAGGTGCTATGACGATGGCGAAAATTGAGATTGTCTTTGAAAGTGCAGAATGTTTAAATAAAAATGGAAGCGATTCACCGACTACAGATTTTTTAACCTATCTTATTGATCCGTTTTGCTAAACATAAAGTAAAACCAGATGGTGCGCCCGGCGGGAGTCGAACCCACGACCCTTGGCTTCGGAAACCAATACTCTATCCAGCTGAGCTACGGGCGCTTTGAACGGCGCGCAGTATAGCGTTTTTTCGAGTTGCTACGCATCCCCGCGAAAAACAATGCGCT
>CAIRBC010000341.1 GCA_903876685.1 uncultured Nitrosomonadales bacterium
CCACCCCTTGTAATGAAACCGCCATGTCCGTTTCCCTCTCCCCATCCCTCTCCCGCAAACGGGCGAGGGAGAGTACGTTCGCTACGCGTGTTTCACGTTAACGGACATGGCAATGATGCCACCCCTTGTAATGAAACCGCCATGTCCGTTTCCCTCGCCCCATCCTTCTCCCGGAAGCGGGCGCGGGAAAGAACGTCGCTGCGCGTGTTTCACGTTAATCTGTATATTTTTGCATCACTCTATTAAACACCGCCAGATCAAGCTCATTCGCTTCAAGCAAGCGCGCATAGCATGCTTCACCAATTTCGGTCTCAATTTGCTTAAGCTTCTGAACAAGTGGAACTGTTCGGTCACGTGTGACATTCTTGGCTACCGGGATTGAGCGAAACCCGGGAAAATGCGGTCGTAACCAACTCGTCATCAACTCGATAGACCGCTCAAATTCTTCGACCAATCCGACAAAAGACAGCGATTCAAGAGCCTTTAACGCCAAAGAAATTTCATCGCCCTCCTGCTGCTTGAACATTTGCGCAAGCCTCGCCGTTTGAAAGTTGCGGCATTGACGGTTCTGCACCACGGACAGATGAATCTCGACATAACCGGAAAGCGTGGTATTGCGAGCCACAACTGAGCCGAAAGTATCACTCTTCTGTTGACGTTCAAAAGCATATGCCGAAGCAATACGGTCTATAGGATGACGAACAAACAGTATGGGGAAAAACTGTATCTCATTCAAATTGGGTGGTGGCAACATCGCTGTATGCGAAGAAAATGCAATCGCGTTCGCCTCTTCCTGAACCCATTGAGCTACTCGTACAGCATTATCAGCACGTTGATTCCCACTAAATTCACGCGTCACCCACAGACCGGGAAAATTTATCTTCAATAATTCATCTACTGAAGTTCCAGCATTCTTGAAAAGGTGATAATGAAATATGACTTTACGCAAAATATTCCCTATAAAATATACTAACGGACATGGCAATGATGCCACCCCTTGTAATGAAACCGCCATGTCCGTTTCCCTCACCCCATCCCTCTCCCGCAAGCAGGCCAGGGGGAGTAAGTCGCTACGCGTGTTTCACGTTAATCAATCTTTCGTTATGCAAAGCTAGCAACATCAGCGTAATAGATTACAGTTCCTGTTGGTAGCTTGTAGAGTGCGTTTGCACACCCGTGTAATTGAACAAGGTAATAACTCTTGCTTAATAACAGGTCAAATTATATCTGATAATAAACGTCCGACAGACTCTTGTTCATCTGATCTGATCTTTAACGTGAAACTCGCGCAGCGATCGTCTTCTCCCTCGCCCGCTTGCGGGAGAGGGATGGGGAGAGGGAAACGGGCATGATGGGTTTCATCATCAGGGGTGGCAATTTGCCATGCCCGTTAGTACAGTTCGCTACGGTATTGTTAAATAAGATTGGTATTATCAATGCGCCGCCAGTGCATTATTTTCAATCGAAGTAAAGATTTCAGCCTGCTGTAATGCTTCCTGCATCTCCGATACGCCCTTTGCAAAACCGTACTGTCTCTTTGCGAAAGCTAATGCTTGCCTGGACATATTTGCCCAACGCAACGGATCATTGTACAAACTGGCAATCGCTTCGACCCATGCTTGCGGCTTGTCGGCAACCCTGGCATCAACGCCATCTCCGATGGCGATGCCTTCGGCTGCAATTGGCGAAAGCACACAGGGCACACCATGCGCCAACGCACCGATGACCTTGCCCTTAATCCCTGCCCCACTTTGCAAAGGCGCTACAAAAATGCGGCAGCTATTGTAAACAGCTTCGACGGCAGGCACCCACCCTTCAATAATCAGGTTCTCGTTCTTTTCAGCTAACGTCAGCAGACGCTTGGGCACATTGCTGCCATAGACTCGGAACTTGACATCCGGGAGTACCACGAGCAGCAAAGGCATCACCTCTGCGGTAAACCATTCAACGGCTTCTGCATTTGGCTGGTGATTAAAGCCCCCAAGGAAGGCTATATCAATACGTGTTTCATAACCCGGCACCTCGTTCAAAACCTCTGCGACCCAGGGACACTTTGCAATATTGGATGTTGTAAGATTATGTGAAAGTATCACCGCCTTCTCGACATCGGTATAAGCCAGCACCAGATCGACCCGACGCATCACGGAAAGCTCGGCTTCGCGAGTTTCCAAGGCGCCCGCGATCGCTTCTTTGCTCTTGGCATGTAACGCCGCACGTAATTCACGCAAGAAATGCAAATCCGCATTCATCAGGAGAATTTTCGCGTGTGGCGCATATTGCCTGATGTGCTCCAGATAATTTTGCGCAACATAGTAGCGGGTGATATAAACCAGATCGAATTCGCTACCGCGCTTTTGAATCAATTCGTTGATCGAAAGTGCAAACGGCGTATAAACACATTCGACACCCATACGCTGCAAGGTTTCAGTATAAGTGCCCATCCAGGCCAGGTTGCCAGGCGCAAAGGTGCATTTAAAACCCAGTGCTTGCAACATGCGCATTTCCTGGATGGCCGCATAACTTCCGGCATTCTTGTCAGGCATCGGCGTTTCAGCATCCAGCACCAGCGCACGCAACTGCACATTGCGATCCTTATTCAACTCGAGCTCAACCCCTTCTTTGCCATTATTGCGGCATGCGCGCCCCCAGCGCCCCTTAAATTTGGGACGATTAATTTCCTGAAAACGCTTGGTTCCAGAGACCGTACTCACGCCGTTGCTGATTCCTTCAAAGTGTATAACCTGAGCAAAGGGTGTGTATACGGTCTTGAATCCCCGGTCACGTACCTGAAAAGCCAGATCTGTATCTTCAAAATAAGCGGGTGCATAAGTTTCGCTAAAACCACCGATTTCATGCCACAAGGTTAAAGGCAGCATCAGGCACGCACCTGAGAGATAATCGACCTGTCTGGCATAATTATAGCGTGGGTCACGAGGGTTGGCCTGTTTGCCATAATTCCAGGGATTACCGGTATTCCAGACGATCCCGCCCGCTTCCTGCAAAGTACCATCCGCGTTAAGCAACTTGGCTCCTGCTAAACCCACCTTGTCATAATGCTCAAAAGTCCAGAGCAACTCATCCAACCAACCAGAGGTAACCTCAGTGTCGTTATTGAGCATGACGATATATTCGCCTCGAGCCAACTGACCGCCGCGATTACAAGAACGGACAAAGCCTAGCGATTCTTCATTTCGCACAATTTGAATGCCTAAAATCAGATCGGGTGCCGCAAGGGTTTCATCGCTGGAGCCATCATCAACCAGAATCACCTCGAAACTGGCCTTGTTCGCCCCAACTAGCAAGGAAGCCAGGCAATGATAGGTAACCGGGAACTTGTTATGCACCGGTATGACAATCGAGACTTTAGGACTATGCAACGTGGGAAACACCAGCGGCTCAAATACCTTGTCATCCATGTTGAAACCACGCGTGAGAATGGCATGTGCGCGGTTGAGCTGGGCGATTCGCGCTACCATTTGCGGCTCAGCTCCAGCGTAATCTTGCAATAATGCAGCAATGGACTTATCCAGAGATTCATAGCGAAAACCAGCCGCAACAGCCAAACCCGCCTTCATCCCCTCGCGCGCATATTTCAGCAAGGCAGACTCAGGCATCAGCATATAGGGGGTAATCACAGCCAGAACACCCAATATCGCTGAAGGATTCTTGCTGCGCACCAAAAACAGATGCGGCCTGCCATCCATTACCGATACCGGCAGGAAAAGATGAAAGCGGACGACACCCGATTCAATGTTATCCGGCTTGCTCACCCCGCTTGCGATTACCTGTCCTTCCTCGATGATCTCCAGATTAAGCGATGCAATAGTGTCTTTAGCCAATTTTGCCCAGCCTGACAAAGCGCCACCTTCCAGCCTGATACTGCCACGCTCGACCGGCGTTGCCTGAAAAGACTTGGGTGAGCCAGGCAAGACAAAACCAGTAGTGGTTTCCCGTGCCTCAATGACATGACTCTTGCCATCGAACAGCGCTTCAGGCACTGTCAACATAAACCCATGACTGCCATCACCAAAACCGGCCTTTTTGAGATCGGGACGCAATTTGCGAGCGATCAGTCGCGCAATCGGCTGTCCATCGGCGCAGATTTCAACTTCCAGATTTTCGCCTAGCGATTCCTTGCAGGCCACCCAACCTTCAATTGTGGAATCCGCACACCGATCCAGACTGCCGGTAACCACCCTGACAGAATTGGCCTCTGTCTTTACAGGCGAATCGGGAATCACGTCCTTTCCAATGCTCAAGCGCTCATTTAACTTGTTTAAATCAGGAGAAATGGAATCCATCTGTTTATCAGCAATTTGTGCTTCAGGCTTCTCCGACTGAATACGCTTGTCAACAATCAATTCAGTTATCACTGCTTCGTCTTGCTTAGCTACAGGGAT
Source organism: uncultured Nitrosomonadales bacterium (assembly GCA_903876685.1). GTDB lineage: Bacteria > Pseudomonadota > Gammaproteobacteria > Burkholderiales > Gallionellaceae > Gallionella. Next base: position 4,401 of record CAIRBC010000341.1, read on the forward strand.
TTTTGTCATAGGTATTTTGCCCGTTAATAAATCAAATTTTTATCGGCGCTTCAAATATCATTTTCAGCTTTGAGGAGCTTGGCAACATAAACAAAAGCGCACCATTCCAAATAATGTTTTGATTCCTGCATCAAAGAAGCAAATTAACTAAAAGTATATATCATGGGAGTTTCGATTTTACTCGACCCATTTTCTTTACGCTCTGCGCCTGAGTCAACTGAGCATAAAGCACCAAAGTTTGTTTCAGACATTGATCGACGGTTGCCTCAAACTTGACACCTTCGACCAGACGGCTCCAAAGCTCTGGAGTTTCAACGATCCGCGTTAACAGGTCAGCCAAAGCAAACGGGTTACGCGCAGAAAAATGCAAGCCATCCTGATTGTGATGAACTTTTTCCGCCATGCCGCCGATGTCCGAACAGATCACCGGACGCCCCAGCGCAAAGGCTTCCTGGATGACCACAGGCGAGTTTTCCCACCAGATCGAAGGCACGATGATCCAACCTACACCGGCCATTCTGCCTGCCAGCTCAGACCGACTGTACTGACCTACCCAGCGCAGCACTCCTCTTTTGAGTAGCGGCGCCATCAGCGCTTCAATTTTTGTCTTGAATTCACTACGCTGTATATCCAGGTTGCAGCCATGAATTTCCACAGTCAACTGTTTAGCCACTTTTTTAGGCAAATGATTAAGTGCCTCCAGCAATATATCCAGCCCCTTGTACAGGGTCACCTGTCCAAAAAAACCGATGCGCAGATGCAAGTTCGACCCTTGCTCCATGACTAAAGGCTGTGCTACAGAAATACCATTTTCGATCACATGAATCATTTCCCTGTCCAGTCCCCAATCCACATAGCGTTGTTTAAGGAACGAAGAAGGGGTAACAAAAGCATCTACATACTTGAAACTGGCCGCGAAGAATCGCCGCCGCAGCCAGAAATCCTCCGGCGTCCTGGAAGGAAAACACTGCTGACAGGCGAGATCCTCCGCCTTCAGGCAAAGCCGCATCGAACCCGTTTTGACCATCTGTCCGTCATTCAGGCAAATCGCCAGCATTTCATGCAAAGTCAGCAGGATACGCGCCTCTGGGCAAGTCTGTCGTGCGACACGAAACGCATCCAGTCCGACATGCATATAATGATGAAAATGAATCACATCAGGCGCCAGTGCTTTCAAAAACGCCGTAAAATCCTTGAGCGTGGCTTGTATGTTTTCGGCTTTCATCGAAAAGGGATCTGCAACCCGCTGCTCCCACAGATATTCGCCCTCCTTCAGGAGATGGATTCTTCCGCTATTACCCTTGGGGTTTGTCGCAAGGAAGGTGGTCTCCTGCACCGCAACCGATTCCTTCAAACCCTGGTACAGGGCATAGGCCGCAACTTCACCGCCACCGGGAGAGAATTCCGGGTGTCCGTGTACAATAATCAGCACTTTCAATTTGCCGGGCGCTTTCTGATTCGCGTTAACCATTTGTCGTCAACCTGATTTGTTCATCCCAACGTGTCGTATGTTTCCATCCGTTATACAACGTGACGCATTGCCTGAAGGAGGCATCTCCGCCCGCATGCATGACCGATTGACGTTCCAGATGAATTAACCGGGTATCGGTAAGGCAGCCGATGTCTTTGCGCATCTGGCGAATTTTCAGGCAAAGATCCGAATCCTCAAAATCTCCAATCAGATAGCTTTCATCGAAACCACCTGCCTGAGCAAAATCTTCGCGACTCAGCGCCATGCAGGCACCGGTGACGGCAGGCACGCTGATTACCGCTGGCAAGTCCCTGTTGATGGGCAGATTGATGCCCGGATGTTCATTCAGCCACAGATTTAAACTATCCGAATAAACAAACTCCATGCCGATATGTTGCACGGCTCCTTGCGGATAAAGCAATCTGGCACCCAGAATCCCATAATGCGGCTGGGATACCAGAATATCTACCATACGGCTAATCCATCCTGTTTCCTCTGGAAAAACATCGCTATTGAGAAAAAACAGATAGGTGCCACGGGCAATGCTGGCGCCTAGGTTGTTGGCGCCGGAAAAGCCCCTATTTCGCCCTCCAAACACAAAGGTCATTGGCACCCCGTAAAGTTTGTAGAGTACGTTGGAATCGTGCTTCAGCCGATCATACAGGGCAGGATCGTCAATCACATAAATCAGTTCTGCGAAACGCTCATAAAAGTCTTTGTCGTTTTCAAACGACAACAACTGATGCTCAACAAAATCTGAACGTTTGTACAGCGGGACAATCACACTGGCCATCGGCGTAGCAGGCCTGACACCAACGCTCCAGACCTCTGGTACTGCCTCCTCCAAAGCGATTTCACGACGCCGGATTTCCTCGATAAATTTACCATCATGGCTCGCCAATCGCTGAGTAAATCCGGAGTGAGGCAGGTGAATATTAAAGGCCCATCTTGCATAACCCAGTGCCGTCGAAGCACCCTTGTCAACGACCTTCTCCTGCACTTTGAACAGCACCCCGGAAATTTCTGCAACGACCGAAAGCTTCATACCCGGGGTGACCGGTCCCGCTATCGAACAGAAAAATCCGGACATTTCACACCGACTGCCAAACTTGCCTGAAAATTCATTAGTGACATCCTGCCGGTAAAACTTAACGGAATCCGACAACTTACGCATTTGCCCGAACTCCGAAAAAAACCACAAATTGATACTACTCCGGCTCACACACCACCCCAGCACGCTGAGGCCTATACCCATTATCGCGCAGGACTGTTCAATGTTAGCCTCGACCTGATCTGAAGCATAGTGCGGTATAAACGGATATAAAAGTTTGCACCACTCCTGCTCATGCTTGACTTCAGACAGTATGTAGGCAAGACGAGGTATATGCTCAGAAAGTACCAGTTGAATTTCGGATAGCTCGGTAGTCAATGGCAAGGCTGAGTTGTAAGCAACCTCATTATGTTGAACCGTCACCTTCTTGATCCATTCGTCCGGTGCTACCGTTGCCATGATCAAAAAACCTCTGACCTTATCGAATAGTGCGGGCGAAACATCGCCACGTTCGTAAATGACAAATTTCTTGGCATCAGTAACCAACAACTTGACGGTACCGCTCATCCAACCCGAAATCAGGACGATATTATTCAAAACAATCGCCCGGTCTATTTTAATCGCCTCCCTGGGGGCGAGCAGTTTAGGCTCGCTCTGAAAAGCAATTTGATTGCGGTTTTGCACCTGACTACCATTCATGGTTGACATAAAATTATCGCTTAGGGAAGAAAAAATAGCTTTTCGGGAGTAATACTTTCAATAAACTTGCGCACCCACTCTCGACCGTACAACTCTGAGAGATAGAGATTACGATAATTTACCCAACATACGGCAAGCCAATTATTATGCGCATCGCAAGCGGCGTCTTTCATCTGCAACAGCAATCTGTGGTGGACATTCTTGTCAAGTAAGGGTGTGATAGTCTGGAACTTGTGCAGTTTAAATTCTTTTCCGCGCAAGATCAAGAACACCGAAAACAGTCGTTCGACGAAAAATGGCCAATACCCTGCATCGGCGTGCACCCCCCTGGGATCGGCCAAGGTAGAATACATCGCCTGTTTGGCGGGGAGCGGCAAATCCCTTTCGGCCTTTTGCAGGAGACCGCCTATGAAGGCAAGATATTCGTTCCAGAAACGCGGGTTAGCAACAAAATAATTAGCCGAAGCAAAGTATCTGGAGGGATAAATCCCGTACAGGAGCTTTTCATCCAGTCCTGTGCACGCAAAAAAAATCTTTGCCAGTTTTAAAAAATTCGGATGGGATGTTTCGCCTTGCAACCAGAGGTTATGGTAAACGGATTCCGTGTCAGGGTTCGGATTGCAAAAGTAGCAGTCATAACCTGGATTAGCTTCGATAAAG
>CAIRBC010000342.1 GCA_903876685.1 uncultured Nitrosomonadales bacterium
AACGTGAAACTCGCGCAGCGATTCGTACGCTCCCTCGCCCGCTTGCGGGAGAGGGATGGGGAGAGGGAAACGGGCATGGCCGGTTTCATTATCAGGTGTGGCATATTTGCCATGCCCGTTAGCCAGGCTCATTTTCATCGGCGCGCAGGGCTATTTGTCGATAACGGTAAAGCAATAGCGTGGCAGATCGTGCCTGCAGTGGTCGGCATACAGGACATTTGGCTTCCTGAGGGCTAGTCTATGCAACGAAAGCTTCATGATTTTCCTTTCTGGTGTTTCATTTGTTTAATTGTGTCATTGCATTATCGTTAGGTCGGGTTAGGCGCGTTTTTTGGCGTCGTAACCCGAGGTTTGCACTGAGTTGAATAATGCAATTAAACAACGGCTGTCGAGGTGTCTACCATCCGTTGTATTACTAACTACATAACGATAAAATTAATAAATCATTTAAAAACAAATAATAAGTAAAATTTGCAACACGGATACCACGGGATTGGTGGCATCGATAGGAATAAAGGCAATAAGTGTGCCATGTTTGATTAAATATCTACCCACCGGGCGATTGCTGAAGTCGAGTTCTGTCTGGTTGATTCGGCCAAAGGTAAAGAATAACCTTCCTGCGATTCCAGACGTTGATGAAGTTGCTTCAACAGCTTTAGACAATCTCCGTATACTTCCTTTATACCGCAGAAGCAGTAGGTTTCGCGTCCAACCGGTATGAAATCTACATCGAAACCGGTGCTTGCAGAGCGCAGTGCAAAGGCTGCGTCGGCAACTTTGGCTAAAACCGCGAGCGCTACCCCCGAGTGCGTGAATTCTTCTTGTTGATAACCACTAATCAATGCAGGATTCAAACCCCTTGATCTGAGCAATTCGTGAAGGCGCAGACGCGTGCCGGAATTCTTCTGGCGGTTGATGAAACGAATTTCAGGGCGGAGCAGATCTTCAATGGTTCGAATTTGCAGCGGATTTCCCCGCGCGACCACCAGACCCAATTCACGACACATCACCGGCAAAACAAAATACCGCGAATCAGCCCACAATTCTTTCATGCCAGGTTGCGTGACTAATTTTTCCGGTAGATGAAAACCAGCCATGTCGATCGCGCCTGCCCGTAATGCATCGATCGCCTTTTGCGAACCCATATAGCGAATAGTCCATTCGGGTAATAATCCGGTTGCTGCACATGCCTCAATCAACGAATCGTGACTGCATGCCAGTTTGAGTTTTCGCGGTGCGAGATTGAAATTGTTGAGGATGGCACGTTCAAACAAAACCTGATCGCGGGTTACGCTGCTCTGGATGCCACTGGTCAGGTTAAACACGACTGCCTTTAGCATATTGCCAGGCGGGGTCAACTTGCTGCCATGCCCCTTGCTTTTCACGATCAGCGGTTGTCCCAGTGACTTTTCGGCCGCATCAAGCTTGCCCCAGGCAGTTCGGTAGGAAATCCCAAGTTTGTTGGCGGCTGCACGAACCGTACCGGTTTCGGCAATGAATTCGAGCAGTTGGGCAATAGTGGTTAAATCGAGGGTGGATTCTCCGGTTTCCCACGCAATTGAAAAATGAATAGTCAAGCTCATATATGCAATCAATTACCTATTGAATGTTAATTAATGAATCATAATGTTATCACTGTTTCAAATTGGAGCATTATGAATTTGCATATTTTGCAGGCGCATCATCGAAATAGCGTTGCGTAGACTGAATATCAACTGAAAGTGGGGGAGTAGTCCCATTGGCATGATTCTTGAATAAATGTCACTTGCAGTATTTGTAGTGGCGATATTGCAATTTAATGAAATGTTGAACGTAATAATCGATACTCCGTCCGTGTTTGTTTGAAATAGTTAATCAAAATAAGATATTACATTTAATTAATAATATTACGAGGTCAAAAATATGCTATATGCTTCTCCCGGCACCGCAGGTGCCAAGATTACTTATAAAGCCCATTACGATAATTTCATTGGTGGAAAATGGGTTGCACCCGTCAAAGGTGAATACTTTGATGTCATCACCCCCATCAGCGGCAAGCCCTACACCAAAGCGGCTCGTTCCGATGCAGCAGACATTGAGTTGGCGCTGGATGCTGCCCATGCAGCTGCAGACCAGTGGGGACGCACTGCACCCGCTGAGCGTGCGAACCTGCTGCTGAAAATTGCTGACCGCCTGGAAGCTAATCTGGAAACTTTGGCTTATGCGGAAACAGTGGATAATGGCAAACCGATCCGCGAAACACTCAATGCCGACATCCCGCTGACCATCGATCATTTTCGTTACTTCGCCGGTTGCTTGCGCGCTCAGGAAGGCGCTTTGTCGGATATCGATGAGAATACCGTCGCCTATCACTACCATGAGCCGCTCGGCGTAGTGGGTCAGATCATTCCGTGGAACTTCCCGATTCTGATGGCTGCGTGGAAACTGGCACCCGCTATAGGCGCTGGAAACTGCGTGGTACTCAAACCGGCTGAATCAACCCCGATCAGCATCCTGATTCTGGCCGAACTGATCGCCGATTTATTGCCTCCCGGCGTACTTAACATCGTCAATGGCTACGGCCGCGAAGCCGGTATGCCTCTGGCCACCAGCAAGCGCATCGCCAAGATTGCCTTCAC
>CAIRBC010000343.1 GCA_903876685.1 uncultured Nitrosomonadales bacterium
CGGCGCGTCATGCGTGACTTGCCCGCCGCGAAGAACGTGGAAGAGATGGAAGCGCTTTTGCCTTGGAATTTGCATATGCAGGATTTAATCATTGAAATGATATCCTGAATAGGTTGGGGTTTATGGAGCGCTTACCCTCGATGGACAGCCCTATCCGATTGAAAAGTGCCCGATAGCCCAGGCAATTGCGGTGGGCGGGATGCGCTGCGGGCTCGAAGATGTTTTTTGGCGTGCTGATCGCACCCCGCTGCAGGTCAGTGTCTCTACCCAGGCGATACGCGATGGTGAAAAGGTCATAGGTGGGGTGGTTAATTTTTCTGACATCAGCGCACGCCTTGAAGTAGAGAAATCTCGTGAAGCTGCGCAGAAAGCCGCCGAGCGACTGGTACGCATCAAGAGCGAATTTCTGGCCAATATGAGTCATGAGATACGCACGCCTTTGAATGGTGTACTCGGCATGGCACAGATTGGTTACCGCGAAAGTATCGGGCGCGGGCGCGCCAAGGAGATATTTTCCCGGATCATGGAATCCGGCAAGTTGCTGCTGGGGGTGATTAACGACATTCTCGACTTCTCAAAAATTGAATCCGGCAAGCTGAGTCTCGAATCGGTGCCAGTTGATTTGCGTCGCAGTATAGACGCGGCGTTAGCGACGCTGAAAGACCGTGCCGATGAAAAAGGGCTTGCGCTGCTCGCCAAAATTGAGCCTGAGGTGCCGGTAGCCATTTTGAGCGACCCGGTCAGGTTGTCTCAAATCTTGCTCAATCTGCTTTCGAATGCCGTGAAATTTACCGCCAAAGGTGAGGTCAGGTTGACCTGCAGTATGGAAAATAACCAGCTTGCGGTGAGCGTCGCTGATACTGGCATCGGCATGACCGAAGAACAATTGGGGCGTTTATTCCAGACTTTTGAACAGGCAGACAGCACCACCACCCGTAAGTATGGTGGGAGCGGGTTGGGGTTGGTCATCAGTCGTCGTTTGGCGGAAATGATGGGTGGCGACATCAGCGTGGTGAGTGTCGCCGGGAGTGGCAGCACATTCATGTTATGCCTACCTTGCATCGCGGTGCCATTAACGGCGGATATATTGCAACCTGTCGTGGCAAGGGTGAATAGTGGTCCCAGACTGAAAAATATACGGATACTCGCAGCCGAGGATAATGAGTTGAACCGGATGGTACTGGAAGATTTGCTTGTCCATGAAGGCGTGCAATTGACTATGGTCGTCAACGGCAGGTTGGCCGTGGAAGCGATTGAGCGCGACCAGTCTCTTTATGATGTCGTGTTGATGGACGTGCAAATGCCGCAGATGGATGGGTTGGAGGCGACTCGTTGTATCCGATTGTTAGCCCCCGATTTGCCGGTCATCGGTCAGACGGCGCACGCTTTGGCTGATGAACATGCTCAATGCCGTGCAGCAGGGATGACGGATGTTATCACCAAGCCGATAGACGCAGATGATCTGGTGGCTATCGTACTGCGACATAGGGCAACTGTGGTGAAGGCGGCCAACCTTGAAGTGCCGGTAAACGTGATTGACTGGCAGCAGTTGGCGCTACAGTTTGGCGCACGTCCCGCATTGTTGAGTAAAATGGCCGCTATTTTTCTCGAGATGAATGCCGAAACCCCCTCACGCCTGAGAACTGCGGCTAATGCTACTCAACTGGCAGCTATTGCGCAATCGCTGGAACGTAGCGCCAATTACTGGTGTGCTCATGAGGTACAGGTTCAGGTAAAAGCCTCCAGGGTCTCCTTGTGCCTGGGTGATGTGGATTTGCGGTATCACGCGGAGGTGCTTGCTACGGCAGTTGAGTCGATGATGGATGAAATTGGGAATCGGCTGGCCGGGATCGAAGCGATATTGATGGCGGGAGCCGCTGCGTCAGTCAAGATTGAGGATACGTCCAGACAAAGTGAGATCGACTGGTCCGCTTTGCTGGAGCGTTATCAGGGTAGACAGGCGTTTGTCGACAAGTTATTGCAGTTGACGTTGCAGTCCCATCATTCGGTTCCCTCCGAGCTTAGAGTGGCAGCAGAAGCGGGGGAGTTTGCAGAACTGGCCTTGATCGCACATCGCTTTGCCGGTGTTGCGGGGGCGTTGCAGGCAGATTCACTGCAACAGTTTGCTCGGGAGGTGGAACAAAAGGCGCGAGCCGGCCAGCCAGAGGTTATTTCGCAGGCTCTTGAACTATCCAGTGCAATCGACAGATTTATGCTGGCTTTACAGCAGAAACTGACTGCTACGCTGCAGGTTGAATCGTGAATTGCCTGCATATTTTGAAACTTTTATAGCGAGGGTGTTGAAATTGAAGATATTTGTGGTTGATGACGATCCGGTGCAGCGCATGATCACGCTGGATGAGTTGAGTTCGACTGAGTATAGTGTCAGTGAATTTACTGACGGCGACTCGCTGCTGGCCGCTATAGAACAGGCACCTGACTTGATATTGCTGGATATCGAAATGCCGGGGATGGATGGCATTAAAACCTGCCGCGCCTGGCGTACTGCTGGCGGACTTGGCACCCAGATTATCTTTGTTTCAGCGCGTGACGATCTGGAATCTCGTCTGGCGGCCTACGATGCGGGTGGCAATGATTACATCATCAAGCCCTTTGGTCAGGGAGAACTGGTCAGGAAGACCGAGGTAGCCAACCGGACTTTGCAGGCGGCTATGGCAGAGGCTGAACAGGCTCAATTGGCGCACAATGCGGCTTTTGCGGCGATGTCTTCGATGGGCGAGATGGGGGTGACGCTGGAATTTTTGCGTGCTAGTTTTGTTTGCCAGAAGCCGGTAGAATTGGGTATTGCGCTGTGCGCTGCGCTCAGACAATATGCCTTGAAAGGCATCGTGCAGTTTTGCAATGGTGCCGCGCTTTACCATTATTCGACGCATGGTGAGTGTACCGCGCTTGAAATTTCCATTATCAGCAAGATGTCTGGCATGGAGCGTATCTTCCAGTTTAGTGACCGGATGGTGATTAACTATCCCGACACAACGATACTGGTTTCAAATCTGCCGCTTGAGGATGAAGCGCGGATCGGACGATTACGTGATCATCTCGCGGTGTTGGCTGAAGGGGCTGATGCACGATTTCGTGTGATGAAAGGTGAGGCACGACGTCTGGCAC
>CAIRBC010000344.1 GCA_903876685.1 uncultured Nitrosomonadales bacterium
CTTTACCATGACATGGGGCTGATTTCTTCGTTTTTTTTACCCTTGTATTATGGTTTGACTACCGTTTATATGGATCCGGTTACTTGGTCATATAAACCTCTGCTGCTTCATGAAATCATTGAGGCGGAAAAACCTTCATTATGCTGGCAACCAAATTTTGCATTTAAGCATATCGTTTCACATGCCAGAAAGCGTGCTTCGGCAGCGAATCTGAGTTCCATCAGAAAAATGATCAGTTGTTCAGAGCCTTGCAGATATGTAGCCTTTCAGGAGTATTATGAACTTTTCAAAATACAGGGTTTGTCACCTTCTGCTTTGCAGGTCTCTTATGCGCTGGCAGAGAACGTATTTGCGGCAACGATGACCACATTTAATAGTCCGGATGACTGGCTTTGTTTGAATGGTTATCTTTCATCAGGCCGGGCGTTGGAAGGGGTATCCATAGAGTTGCTTGGTTCCGAGAATGACGAGTATGAAATAGTCTTGGGGGGGGCTTGTGTAGTAGATGGCTATCTGAATGTAGCCTCATCTAAATTTTATACTGAAGCAGGTTGTTTTAAATTCAATACTTCAGATATCGGGGCATTGCGAGACGATCAGCTCTATGTTTTTGGCAGGTCTGATGACACCTTGATTGTCAATGGTAAGAAAGTGCTGGCGCATGAGCTGGAGGAATTCGTCAGTACCTTCCCGGAGGTTAGAGGCGGCAGAGTCCTGGTTACCAATAATCCTAACGGAGCTAATTTGTTGGTGATATATGAAGGGCTTTTGGATGACAATGAAAAGGAACAGATAAAGAAATGGGCTATTTCTGCCCTGGGTGTTACGATTGGCGAAATCAGGAATGTAGAGGTTGGCTTCCTGGTCAAGTCCAGTAGTGGAAAAATTTCAAGAAAAAAATCAGAAAGAAAGTTGAATCTGGCATGAGTGTTTTTATTATGGGGGATTCTCATACCTGGGTATTTCGTGGCAGGGGAGTGGTATATTCACCCGGTCCCATTACCGCCAGAAATTTTACCAGTGAAAATAACAGTTATAAACAGGATCTGGATTCTGTTTTTAATGCGATGGCTAAAAGCGGAGACTCTCTCGTGTTATGCGTGGGTGAGGTCGATATGAGAGCGCACTATTGGCGGGATTTTCCAGTATTTTATGCGAGGGGAGTTTCTATCGAACAGTTCATAATGAATAATGTTGCCAAACTGTACGATGCGATTCAATTAACTCTGAATACTTATGGCTTTGATAGTTTTGTGCTGTGGGGTGCACCTGCAGCTTCAATTGAAGGCAAGTTGTATAATAAAGATTTACCTTTTGTAGGAAGTACCACCACCAGAAATATCTTGATTCACTTATTTAACCTGTCATTCATAAAATGCATGTTGAGCAATCCCAAGTTTCACAAAATGGGGTTTTCTACCTTATTTTATAATATGATTGATGCACAGGTGAATTCAACTACGAATTTTGTGACCGACGGTGTCCATCTCGATGAAAAGCTTTACGGTAATGTCATTTGGGAAATTGTTTCGCAGATTATTTCCAACCGAAGTGAAATGGTAAATGAAAAAATAGCACTTGGCGCACTATTTGATCAGCTGAAGGATCATAGCTATCGGCCTGTGTTGAAAAATTTTACGGCTGTCGAGCGTGATAGCCTGTTTGATACCTGGATATTGCTCGATGATGCCTCGATGAATTTACCTTATGATAGAAAAATCTCGATTTCAACAGCAGAGATAAAGGGTGATTTTATTTTTGTAAGATCAGATTCAATGAATCAAATTGAAAAATCTGAAATTAAACAACTTGCGCTGGAGATACAATGAATTCATTAGAAGTGGTTGTTTTTTCTGCCATTGCAGAGGTACTGAATCTACCGGTTACATCGATAAATCTTGAATCCAAAATTGATGTTACTGAAAATTGGGATTCCTTGACCAATATGGATATACTTCTTAAAGTTGAAGATTTACTAGGTATTACTTTTGCGGCTAGCGATCTGGAGCAGCTGAATTCCTCACGTTCAATAATTGAAAAGCTGCAGCTGAATTAATTGAATGTAGAGTGCCGGTGACGGCCTAAAGGAGATAGTCATGAAGCAAGCAGTAATCAGAGAAATAATGCGCGTAGATGCAAATCATCAGTTGCACATTAGTGTCCCCGCCGAAATGGGTAAAGAATTTGAGGTGATTGTATTGCCGGTTTCCAGTAAGGCAGAAACGGATCTGCGTTGCGAGGAACAATTTATGCTGGCGTCTTATACAGCCGCTATTGAAAGCGACTCCGAAGAAGATGCACTGTGGGGGAAATATGTCCACAGCTAATTCCTTACAGCCAGGTAACATACATATATATAATGTGCCAGACAAAAATGGTGCAAGGCCGCGTCCTGTTCTTATCACTTCATTGCCGGATAGCAAGGGTAACCTGCTGGGAATACCAGGTAGTTCACGAATACTACAGGGTGCCGAAGCGGAGGAGATGATTATAAATCCGGAAGACCTGGTAAGTGGATCGTTGATTAAGTCAGTGGCATTTCCGGTAAATAAACAGCTGTTATTTTCGTCTCGTTTTTTTTGTGGTGAAGTCGGTACAGTCAAGGTGCACATTCTCGAAAAGATTATGCGCATGATAGTGGGTTACCAGGTCGAGCAATTTCACAAAACCGTGCGTCAACCTAAGATGTTTACCGCCGGTGTAAGCGTAATTCCGCCTTCTGGTAAAGTAATAGGTACCCCAGAACTGAAAAATATGGTTGATGCCTCGCTCGATGGCTGGCTGACCACCGGGCGTTTTAACGATGCTTTTGAAAGAAGACTGGCTAAATATCTGGGCGTGAAGCATCTCTTTACGGTTAATTCTGGCTCCTCTGCAAATTTACTGGCATTTTCTGCACTGACCAGTCCCAAACTAGGCGATCGCGCCATCAAGCCTGGCGATGAAGTGATTGGTGTCGCAGCAGGTTTTCCTACCACCGTGAACCCTATTCTGCAGTACGGTGCAGTGCCGGTGTTTGTTGATGTGGAAATCCCCACTTATAATATCGACGTGACCCAGCTTGAAGCTGCTATTAGTCCCAGGACCAAGGCCATTATGCTGGCGCACACGTTGGGCAACCCTTATAATTTAGCTGAAATCACCCGCATTGCTAAAAAATACCAGCTCTGGCTGATTGAGGATTGTTGTGATGCCTTGGGCTCGAACTACGACGGAAGATTGGTCGGTACTTTCGGTGATATAGGTACACTTAGCTTTTACCCCGCACACCATATCACCATGGGTGAAGGCGGCGCAGTATTTACTAATAACGCCATACTCAAACGGTTAATCGAATCGATTCGCGATTGGGGACGCGATTGTCATTGTGCGCCAGGCTGCGATGATACCTGCGGCAAGCGTTTCGGCTGGAAATTGGGTTCCTTGCCCGAGGGATATGATCATAAATATACCTACTCAAACCTGGGCTATAACCTGAAAATCAGCGATATGCAGGCCGCCTGTGCGTTAGCGCAGATGGATCGCTTGCCCGAATTTGTCGAGGCGCGTAAACGCAATTTCAAGTTTCTCAGCGAGCGACTCAAGTCTTGTAAAAACTTTTTGATCTTGCCAGAAGCGACTCCAAACAGCGAGCCATCCTGGTTTGGCTTTCCGATTACCTTGTGTGAGAACACGGGTTATGCTCGGGTTGACCTCTTGAAATATCTGGATCAGTACAAGATAGGCACACGATTGCTGTTTGCAGGTAATTTGACGCGTCAACCGTATTTTGAGGGCAGGATTTTCCGAATCAGTGGTCAATTGACCAATACCGACCGGATAATGAATGATACTTTCTGGATTGGCGTCTATCCGGGTCTTAGCATAGAGATGCTGGATTATGTGGCGGGAAAATTGGAAGCGTTTTTTGGGGTTTCATGATGTTGGATACTAAAGAGCTTGCAAACAGAATACGTAAAAATTCTTTGAAGATGGTGCATCGAGCCAAGGCATCCCATATTGCTAGTGCTCTTTCGATTGCGGATATTCTAGCTGTATTGTATGGTGAAATATTGCATTTCAATCCTGCAGAACCAAACGATTTAACGCGTGATCGTTTTATTTTAAGCAAAGGACATGCTTGCGTAGCGGTTTACGCTACGCTTGCAGAAGTTGGCGTGATACCAGATGCGCAATTGGATACTTATGGTGATGATTTTTCTTGGTTGATGAACCATATTAGTCATAAAGTGCCTGGTGTGGAGTTTTCGACCGGCTCACTCGGGCATGGTTTGCCTTTCGGAGTGGGAAAAGCTTTGGCAGCCAACGTACGTGCGCAGTTGTGGCAGACATTTGTGCTGTTGAGCGATGGTGAAATGGATGAGGGCGCAAATTGGGAAGCCTTGATGTTTGCAGCGCACCATAAGCTAAGCAATCTGACAGCTATTATAGATTACAATAAACTTCAAAGTCTGGATTCTGTAGCAAATACCTTAGGACTCGAACCGCTAGCCGCAAAATTGCACGCCTTTGGGTGTGCAGTTCATGAAATCGATGGGCATGATCATGGGCAAATTAGCCAGTCTCTCAAGCGTATCGATAGCAACAGACCCACGGTAATTATCGCTCATACCACCAAGGGAAAAGGGGTTAGTTTCATGGAAAATCGGGTTGAATGGCACTATAAAAATCCGAATGACGAACAGCTGGCAGTAGCGCTTGCAGAACTGCGGGTGAGCTATGCGTAATGCCTTTATAGATGAACTTGTTGTTGCAGCGGAAAAAAACAACAATATTGTTTTGGTTGTGGGCGATTTAGGCTATGGCGTGGTAGAGCCATTTGCAAAGCGTTTCCCAAAGCGTTTTTTTAATGCTGGGGTGGCCGAGCAAAGTATGATGAGTTTGTCTGCAGGTCTGGCATCCGAGGGATTCCATGTTTTTGTATATTCCATTGCAAACTTTCCAACCTTCAGGTGCGCAGAGCAGATTCGCAATGACGTCGATTACCATAAACTTCCTGTCACAATAGTAGCTGTCGGTGGAGGGGTGGCTTATGGCAATCTCGGTTATTCACATCATGCGGTACAGGATTATGCATTGATCCGCGTGATGCCCAATATGCTGATTGCTGCACCAGGAGACCCGATGGAAGTGCGGGCATGCATGCGTTATCTGACCCATAATCCCCAGCCCAGTTACCTGCGCCTGGGTAAATCGGGAGAGCGTTGTATCCACTCCGAAGTGCCAGAGGTTTACCCGGGCAAATGGTTGAGTATACGTGAGGGTGATCAATACGGTGATACCTATTTAACGACAGGTGCAGCGCTTGAAATTGCGAACCAAAGTATTAATGATGCCAAGTTGCCAGGTTGGTCGCTAAACTCTGTACCGCTATGGAGCATGAGTACCAAACAGGCTCAAGTATCACAGTTGGAGCGCTATTCTTCAGTTCATACTATTGAAGATCATTTAATGGATGGCGGATTTGGGAGCTGGCTTTTAGAGGCAGCGTATACACGTGCTGATTTGCTGGTGAAAATTAAAATTAAAGCCATAGACTCTAAAGTTTGTGGTTTGGTTGGCAAGCAGTCTACATTGAATGTGGTAGGGGGATTGTTTGATGGGTATTAATCAGTCGGATGTAATCGGGTCTGTATCCAGGCTGAAAAATCTCAACGAAAAGTGCAGTTGGGATGGGGCAAACATAAAATGAGCAACACTATGGAATTTTATACAGGATCATTCTTGCTGCAAAGGATTAGTTAAATTGAATAAAATTGCGATATTAGGTGCAACCAGCCAAATCGCCAAAGATTTAATTGTTTCTTTTGCGGCGGTGGGCTACAACCATCTATACCTTTTTGCACGTCGGCCTGTTGAATTGAAACGATGGATAGCTTCGGTTGATCTGGATGGACGTTTTTCGGTTGGTGAGTTTTCCGGATTTTCCAAGCATGAGTTTGATGTAGTGATTAATTTTGTGGGTGTAGGAAATCCTGCTCAGGCTCGGGCTATGGGTAATTCCATTCTCGATATTACATTGCAGTTCGACGAGATGGTGCTCACTTATCTGCAAGCTCATCCGGCTTGTCGTTATTTATTCTTGAGCAGTGGTGCAGCTTATGGGTCATGTTTCAATGAACCTGCGCAACGAAATACACCTGCGATAGTGCCGATTAATGATCTCTCGCCACAAGATTGGTATGGCGTTGCAAAGTTATATGCTGAATGCAGGCACCGCGCTCATGCAGAACTTTCGATTATTGATATACGTGTATTCAATTATTTCAGCCATACACAAGATATTAATGCGCGGTTTTTAATAACTGATATTTTGCGTGCGATTCGTGACAGGATACTACTCAAAACATCCGCCGATTACATGATCCGGGATTTCTTGCATCCATCTGATTTTTTTCAATTGGTTAGTCGACTGCTTGCTGCGCCAGCCAAGAATGCGGTTGTCGATTGTTATAGCCGTGCACCGATAGACAAGTCGAGTTTGCTGGCTGCGATGCATGACAAATTCGGCTTGTGTTACGAAGTCGCCGAAAGGGCTGAGGGTATTAATGCAACCGGAAGCAAGCCATATTACTACTCGTTGAATTACAGGGCATCCGATTTTGGTTATCAGCCAGGATTGACTTCGCTGGAAGGTATCTTGCAGGAAGCGGCTTTGCTATTGGGCAAGGAAGCTTGAACATGGTTTTTGAGTATCGCGCAGATTCCCCTTGGTGAGTTGCCTGGATTCTGCGTTAACTGTGGTAATCTTGGTTTTTATATATTCGAAATGTTGATGAAAGTCTGGCAATGATAAATTCATCCGAAGCAGTGCATCATTCTGATTTTACAGGATCTGCGGTATCCTTATCCCAGATGACCGAGCAAGCATTTGATCTGGCAGGCAAGGGCGTATTGTCTGCGGTCGATTTGCTTAACATGGTGCAAGGCCTTGCACAGGGCGGGCAAACGGAGCGCGGAATTCAGTTGTATCGTTTATGGCTAGAACATACCGAATCCCCGATTGCCTATGCGATTCAATTCAATCTGGGGGTGATGCTGGCCAATGCACAGGATGATGCTGGTGCGGTTCATGCATACCGTGCTGCAATACTACACAGACCAAATTTCAAGGAAGCTTACATTAATCTGGCCAGCTTGTTGGAGCGAGGCAAACAGTTTGCTGAAGCAATTGCGGTGTGGCGATCGTTATTGACGATGGTCGATCTGAAAGTACAAGATGATCGAAAATTGTATATGCAAGCGTTAAATAGCCTGACCAGACTGCTGGAATTATGCAATGAAAATCCGGAGATTATGGTTTCTGTACCGATTAATCAGGTGGTTATGCTGCCCACTGAGGTGCATGCTGGACGTGACCGCCTGGAAAAATTTGATGCGCTCAGCGCTGGCATCATTTTTGTGCTCTGGCTCGGGCCCTATGTGATGTCAGAAAAGCGTAGCGCGGCTGTGCAGTCCATCTTCCGTGACTCGGGTCGACCAGTCTGTTTCATCACAGATGCGACGCTGCACGAATGGGAGCATCCTGATTATCCGTTACATCCGGCTTATCGCTATCTGAGTGAAGTGCACCGCGCAGATTATTTACGCTGTTATCTGATGCATCATTATGGCGGTGGCTATACGGACATCAAACCTGTTCCGCAGCCCTGGACTACCTGTTTCCGTCTGTTCAATGAAAGCGATTGCCTGGCGCTCGGCTATCCAGAAATCAGTTCGACTGCAGTAGCCCAGTTACCCGGGGAACTGGGTGATCAGTTGCGCACCCATTATGCGGAATTGATTGGTTATTGCAGCATGATTTTTCGCCGCCGCAGCGCTATCACCTTCGAATGGATGGAGACGACTCACCATAAACTTGATGAGCTATTGCCGATATTGCAAATGCACCCTGCACAGCATCCCATGGATCAACTGGGCGTGAGACTGCCGGACGGAACCGTATCGCAATATCCGTTGCAATGGACAGCGCTGGGAGGAAATATTTTTCATCCGGTTATCTTGAAGTATCGCCAACGGGTGATCAAACATACCGGTATCATGCCACAACTATATGATTATCGTTAACGTGAAACACGCGTAGCGATCGTACTCTCCCTCGCCCGCTTGCGGGAGAGGGATGGGGAGAGGGAAACGGGCATGATGGGTTTCATCATCAGGGGTGGCAATTTGCCATGTCCGATAGTAATATGAATTTGAAACGAAAGCGCATTTATGATTATTGTTAAAGCAAGCGGCTCACTGGCACAGCAATTAGGTCAATATGCCTTCGGTCTGGCTGCCGCCTTACACCTGAATGTTGAGCTGAAGCTCGATCTGAATGCTGAATATGCGTTGCTGGATAGCCTGGGATTGCAGGTAGTAGTGGCAGATGCGGCTGAAGTAGCGGCTGCCAAACATTTTGCGATCGTCAGCGAACAGACTCGCAACTATGATGCATCAATCTGGGAGCGTCTTTGCGATGGCGTATATTTGGATGGTATCTGGGCTGATTGCCGTTATGCTGAAACTGTACTGCCGGTGCTGCGCACCACCGTGGTCAACGAAGTTGGCAGCGTTAGCACTGCTATTGTAGCCGCTGAAGCGGTCGCGCTGGATTTACGTCCTAACCAGGCGCTTCCCCCGGCACCTTATTTTGAGGATGCCTTGGCCGAGCTATTTGAAAAAGTGCCGAGTGCGCACCTGTATGTTTTTTGCGAGGATGCTGCAGTTCCAATCCCATTTAACTTAGGTGAAAATTACACCTTGATTGACTTGGCACTGAGCGATGCGGAAGCCCTCTTGTTGATGTCGGCTTGCAAGCACCATATGCTGGTTAATCACGGTGCTTCCTTCTGGGCGGCGAGACTCGGGCTCAAGGCAGGCTCGCTGGTGATTGCCCCACAGCAAATATATGCGCCTGTCGAAGGTATAGATCAGCCGGTCTGGCCGTCGCACTGGTTGGTTTTGCCGACCCGGTTGCTCATCTCGCCAGCGCCTTATAATCCGGCCATTGATTTTCGGGGCGGCACCAGCTTGAAGCGTCCGATGCGGGTCGCGGTTTCGAATTTTTATGATCGCTATACCACTGACGGTTATTTGTTTAAAAATACTTATGTAGCCAATGGTCATAATTCGTTCAAACCCTGGTGCGATTTGTACGACTATGGCCAAGCACATGGTATCGATTTTGTGACACTGGATCAGGTGGCAGATATCGCGACCGACCTTGATGCGGTCGTGTTCGTGGAGCGCCCCAAGCCTGGCAATGCGCTAAGCGATGCTGCGCTACAGGCAAATATTGTCAAAATATTGCTGATTTATGAATGCCCGCTGATCAAACCGGATAATTGGGATACTGAATATCACAAGCAATTTGACCGTATTTTTACTTGGGGTGACGATCTGGTTGATGGTCATCGTTATATTAAAAATAATTTTGTGAGCGGGTTGGAGCTGCCCTATGATTTTGCGGTGCTTAAATCCGCCTTTGCGCAGCGCAAGCTTGCGACCATGATCAACAGCTCTGTGCTGGTACAGGACTCCAGTCGGTTTCCGAGCGAGCTGTACACGCATCGGGTGCGCACGATTCGTTGGTTTGAGGCCAATGCGCCCCAAGATTTTGATTTGCATGGTCTGGGTTGGGACGCCAACATGTTCCCAAGCTATAAAGGACGGGTGCGAGACAAGTTGGCGACACTGTCGCATTACCGTTTTGCTATTTGCTACGAAAATGCGCAGGGCTATGCGGGCTATATCAGCGAAAAAATCCAGGATTGTCTGCTGGCTGGCGTAGTGCCGGTGTATGGTGGCGCGCCAAATATTGCGCGCTGGATTCCGTCCGACTGCTACATCGATATCAGTCAGTTTCAAACTTACGATGCACTCTATGCGCATCTTTCTGGCATGGATTCGGCTACGCATGCTCAGTACCTGGATCGCATTCATCATTTTTTTACCTCTGGAAAAGCCTATCCATTCTCGACTGAATGTTTCATCACGACGCTGACCAAGTTCCTAAGTTGGGATGTTCAGGCAAAGCGCGCAGACATGGTTGAGTGGGCTCAGGATGATGCCAATGCAATCACCCATCGTATCGAGCAAAATATTGAAACTTTGCAGGTGAATGTGCTGCGCAAGCAGGTGCTTGTGCCGGAGTTGCCGGTTAATCCTGCCCTTGCTATCCGTCAATCGATGTGTGAGCTCAAATGCGATGATCTGATCATCAGCCTGGGTTATGGTTCTGAAATGCCGGTTTTCCTGCGGGCACGTGCAATTTGGGAGTTATATGCATCGCATTTCCCGAATATCAAACTGATTTTCATGCGCGACAGCGACAAAGTGCCGTGCGGGGAAATTGTCAGTGAGGGCAATGACCTCGTGATAGGGATAGGTAAATTATTCGATAGAGCCAGTTCTGAAGGTTATGCCTCAAGTGGCGTCTGGTCCAGCTTTGAAAATGAACGTACTATTTTTCGTCAGATGGCGCTTTATGATTACCTGATGCGCAAGTATCCTCATCCTTTTCATCTGTACACCTGCACCATCACTTCAATGGTCGATTTTAGAGGCCTAATATCTGTGCTCGGCAAGTTGCCACGCGAGCGCTGCTTCGCCGGCATGCTGGGGCGTCTGGTGCATGCGCCTTACATGGGAGTGGGAATGGTTCATGGCGCTAATACCTTGGTGTCACGCGACGTGATGGAACTGATGCGCAAGCGTTATGTGCAAGGCCATGAATATACCCGGCAGCCGAATGATCACTGGCAGGGTTTGGTGCTGCAGGATGTGTCTAGAACTGCTCTACCCCTTTTCAGTTTCAATAAGCCTAGAAGCGTTGGGGAAAATCTGGATGATATTACGAGGCTGACCCGCAATTTGTTGCGTGACGGTCATTATCATTTCAGGATTAAAACCACCAGTGCAGAAGCCGGGTTGGGGAAGCGTGAAGATGTAGATCCCTGGATCATGTTGAAAATCATGGAGGCAATATTGCAAACCCCGCCATCACCAGAGCAAAATCTATCTTTACAGCAACGTTTTGCGCGCAGTTGCGAGCCTGGACAAGCTCAGCCGCGCGATTTTCCGATTGATGATTCGGAAACCGGTTTTTTCTATCCGGCATGAGCTGTAATTTTAACGTGAAACTCGCGCAGCGATCGTCTTCTCCCTCGCCCGCTTGCGGGAGAGGGATGGGGAGAGGGAAACGGGCATGATGGGTTTCATCATCAGGGGTGGCAATTTGCCATGCCCGTTAGAGGTGAATGA